>JAQCCA010000096.1 GCA_027621155.1 Pseudomonadota bacterium
AGTGATCTATTAAATGCTGATTTTATTGTTGATTTGCTTTATAAGATGCAATCACAGAAAAGCTTCAGTATTTTTAAAATGTCACTTCCAGTCTATGGACAATCAGGCACTTTAAAATGGCGTAATAATCAAGAATTGGTGGGTAAAGTCTTTGCCAAAAGAGGCTCAGGAACAACCTCGTCAGCGTTATCTGGTTATATCAAAGCTCAGGATGGTCAGCAATATGTGTTCTCGATCTTGATTGGAAATCTACTCACATCACAGAAAAAACAAGCGCTACAGTTACAAGACGACATCTTGCAAATGCTGTATGTAGCTAAATAGTGAAAATTGGATGTTTTCTAAGGGAAAGTTTAACAAAATTAAGATCTTGTTTCTGTCTTAACTTTGCTAAACACCCTATCCTCCCCCCAGAGTATTGCAATAATGTATTAGCTTTCTTTGAACTCGCTAAGATGGGGTTAGATTATCAATAATCTGTTAATTAATAAACATACTGAATCATACGAAATGTATTGCGCCTGAAGTGGATGAAGTTAATTGCTCTTTTGTTTTTTAAGTGAACGACGCTTTTTAATTATTTCAATAATTGCAGGCATAATTGAAACAAGAATAATCGCAATAACAAGGTAGCTGAAGTTTTCTTGCATAAACGGAATATTACTAAAGAAATAGCCAAGATATGTGATTGATCCGACCCAAATAAATGCCGCGATAACACTTAAAGTGATAAAGCGGCGATAGGGCATCTCACCCATGCCAGCAGCAAATGGCGTGAAAGTGCGAATAATTGGCACAAAACGCGCAATAATAATGGCTTTGGCACCATACTTTTCAAAAAACTGATGGGTTTTTTCCAGATGAGAGGTTTTAAGAATTTTAGCATCAGGCTTAAAAAGCTTCTCACCAAATAAATGACCCACCCAGTAGTTCACGTTATCACCCAAGATTGCAGCGAATGCTAAGACAAACACCATTAAATGAACATTTAGATTGGTGGTTGCGGTAATAATACCAACGGCAAATAATAAAGAATCACCGGGCAAAAAAGGCATAATCACTAAGCCAGTCTCGCAAAAAATAATTAAAAATAACAGCGCATAAGTCCAAAGTCCAAAGGTGTTAACTAATGTGTTCATATGAACATTTAGGTTGAGTACAAAGTCAACAAGGTAGTGTATCAAATCCATAAAACAGCGAAGGCCTTCTCTTAGCAAATTAAGTTGGCTGCATTATAACGAGAGATTGCTAGAGGGGCTATGAAAACCTCATTAACTATAAGGGATAATAAACAGTGGGTAAATAATTGATTATTTTCTAGGCTGAACAGTGTGTTTTTCAGATATAAAGGAATAGATGATGAATTTACTAAAGAAATCAATAACGTTACTAATGGTAATGGGGTTTGCTAGCTCAAGTTTAACCAACCCATCTGCGCGCATTCATAAATAAGCGCATCCATGGTGAATATTCAATATCTTTATTTCTCCAATCTGCTGGATACCATGACATCTGTACGAGTCTAAAGGCGCGCTCAGGATGTGGCATCATAATGGTGGCACGTCCATCAAGTGAGGTAAAGCTCGTGAAGCCACCCTCTGAGCCGTTTGGATTTAATGGATAATGCTCAGTTGGCTTGCTATGACTGTCAATATAGCGCATGGCTGTTTGCTCATTGGCAATCAAATGCTTTAAATCATCTTGGTGCTGATATTGCGTACGACCCTCGCCATGAGAGACAACGATAGGCATCTTTAAGCCTGCCATATCTTCAAAGATAATCGATGGCGTTTTTAATACTTCAACCATCGATAAACGACCTTCAAACTGCTCAGAAAGGTTGCGTACAAAGCGTGGCCAATGTGTGGCGCCTGGAATAATATCCTTTAGTTGTGAGAGCATCTGACAACCATTACACATGCCAACAGTAAAGGTATCAGTGCGTGCGAAAAATTGCGCAAATTGCTCTAAAAGGTTTGGATCAAATAAAATGGATTTTGCCCAGCCACCACCGGCACCCAATACATCACCATACGAGAAGCCACCACATGCGGCTAGCCCTTTAAAGTCATTAAGATTAATGCGCTTATTTTGCAAATCTGTCATATGCACATCGATAGCATCAAAGCCACTTAAGGTAAAGGCTGCTGCCATTTCATTATTACTGTTGACCCCTTGCTCACGTAAGATCGCTACTTTGGGTTTGCTCTCAAGGTTAAGATAAGGGCTGGCAATATTCTCTTTGCAATTAAATGAAACTTGGGCAAAAAGACCATGATCATTATGACCATTAATCAAATCATGCTCTTGATCAGCACACAGTGCATTATCACGCATGCGTTGAATCTGATAAGAGGTTTCAGACCAAAGTGTTTGCAATTCAGCGCGTGTCATACAGAAGACTTCATCAATATCGTGACTAATGATAAGCTTGGCATTATCGGTTGAGGTATTAGGTCGTCCAATCGCATGGGCCTTTAACTGGAAGCTTGCAAGCACTTGCATTACGATGCTGCGATCGGTGTTTCTTACTTGAATCACTGCACCTAGCTCTTCATTAAAGAGTGCGGCATGAACATCATCACCAAGGGCATCGATGTCAATATCTAAACCACACTTAGCTGCAAACATCATCTCACACAATGTAGTAAATAAACCACCATCTGAGCGATCATGGTAAGCGCAAATCTTATCATCTTTAACCAATTGATGGATGGCAGCAAAGAAGCTTTGCAAAAGCTCAGGTTCAATATCAGGTGTTTCATTGCCAAGCTCATTATAGCTTTGGGCAAACGATGAGCCGCCTAAACGATTTTTACCTAAACCTAGATCAATGAAAATAAGGTCAGTCTCAAATGCTAAGCGCACTTGTGGGGTTAATGTGCGACGAATATCCTGCACAGGGGCAAAAGCAGTAGCAACAAGAGAAACAGGGGAGGTTACTGATTTTTCTTGATTATCATCATGCCATTTGGTTTTCATTGATAATGAGTCTTTGCCAACAGGAATGGTCAAATCAAGTGCTGGACAAAACTCCATGCCAGCGGTTTTCACCATCTCATAAAGTCTGGCATCTTCACCAGGATGTGAGCATGCAGCCATCCAGTTGGCGGAAAGTTTGACATCAGATAAGTGATAGATGTACGCAGCAGCAATATTGGTAATCGCCTCACCAATGGTGATTCTTGCCGCGGCAGCTGGGTTCATCATTGCTAGCGTTGGGCGCTCGCCCATTGCCATTGCCTCGCCATGATAATCTGTAAAGCTTGTCGCAGTCACAGCAACATCGGCAACAGGCACCTGCCATGGACCGACCATTTGATCGCGTTGCGTCATACCACCAACCGTACGATCGCCAATGGTGATTAAAAATTTCTTACTACCAACAGCGGGTAAACGTAAAATGCGCTTAGCCGCCTCTTGTAAATCGATACCACTATAATCCCAATTGCTATAAGCATTGGCAGTTGTGGTCACATTTTTTAATGTTTTGGGTGCTTTACCTAACAGTAGTGATAATGGCATATGAATCGGATCAACAGCTGAATGATCATCTTTTAATATCAATATTTGCTCTTCAGTAGCTTCACCGACAATGCTATAAGGGCAACGCTCACGTTTGGCAATGTTATCAAAGGTAGCTAAATTAGCCTCAGCAATAGCAAGTACATAGCGCTCTTGTGATTCATTGCACCAGATCTCTAATGGCGATAAACCTTTTTCAGCTACTTGAATTTTATTAAGATCAAAGATAGCGCCACGCTCGCAGTCGGCTACTAGCTCAGGTAATGCATTGGATAAACCGCCCGCACCAACATCATGAATGCTAATGATTGGGTTATTAAGTCCCATTGACCAACAGCTATCAATCACTTCCTGTGCGCGACGTTCAATCTCGGCATTATCACGTTGCACAGAGGCGAAATCAAGATCTTCATTAGAGTGCCCAGAGTTAACCGAAGAAGCAGCACCTCCGCCTAGACCAATCAGCATCCCAGGGCCTCCTAAAACGATAATTTTGGCACCGACAGGAATTTTGCGTTTTTCGATATGCTCTTCTTTGATATTGCCATAGCCACCAGCGATCATAATCGGCTTGTGATAGCCCCAGACTTCACCATTTACGTTTTGTTCAAAACTGCGAAAATACCCGCATAGATTGGGGCGTCCAAACTCATTGTTAAAAGCAGCCCCCCCAAGAGGCGCTTCAATCATAATATCTAATGCTGAGGCAATGCGCTCAGGTTTGCCGTAAGGGGTTTCCCACGGCTGGATATCATGGGGAATATTTAGGTTGGAGACGGTATAACCCGTAAGTCCAGCTTTTGGTTTGGCTCCACGACCTGTCGCACCTTCATCACGGATCTCGCCACCGGCTCCAGTGGCAGCGCCTGGATGCGGGGCGATGGCAGTTGGGTGGTTATGTGTTTCAACCTTGATCTGAATATGAATTGGCTCGCGTTTAAAATGATACAGTCCATTATCATCACGCTGTAAACGCTCAGCAGCATAACCGGCAATGACTGCAGCATTGTCATGATAGGCTGAGAGGATATTTTCTTTGTGATGTTCATAGGTGTTTTTGATCATTGGGAACAGCCCAAGAGGTTGTGCTTGACCATCAATAATCCAATCAGCTCTGAAGATCTTATGGCGACAATGCTCTGAGTTGGCTTGTGCAAACATCATAAGCTCAACATCATTAGGATCGCGATTAAGATTGACAAAACCATCATGCAAATAATCAATTTCATCATCTGATAATGCCAAACCAAGCTCACGATTAATTTTTTCTAGCGCGCTACGACCTTCACTTAATAGTGGAATGGTTTGCAGTTTGCCAACAGCGTGGGTGCTTATAAATGGATTGGTATCCGCAATCGAGAAGCTAACTGCTTGCATCATACGATCATGTAACTTAGCAGCTAATAGATTTAAATCGTTCTGTGCTAAGGGTGTTTGACTTTTTAAATAATAAACAATGCCGCGCTCAATACGTGTGACCTTGTTCAATCCGCAATTGTGCGCAATATCCGTTGCCTTTGATGACCACGGCGAGATTGTGCCTAAACGTGGTGTGATGATAATGGTTTGTCCTTGTTTATCAGTAAGTTGTCCTTTATCACCATAATTTAATAAGGCTGAGAGTTTATTTAACTCATCATCGTTTAATGCATCACTGTGCTCAATAAAATGAATATATTCCGCTTGAACCATCTCAATACGAGGATCAATGTCCTGTAATTTAGCTAAGATTTTTTGTTGATCAAACGAAGATAATGCGTCATTGCCAAAAAGTTGTAACATCTTTCCACTCGTGCAGAAGGTTTGTGTGTCCATATTCTGATAGATTTGTTGCAATTTATAAAGCGTAAAATGTGATTTTATTTGCGAGTTAGAACGATAAGTAAACAATGTTTTTGCTTATTATAAATTCTTGCTGAAAATAATATGAATTTGGTATGTATTTGTTTGTGTAAAGCGATATCATTTATGCGTTTAACTATTGTCTTTATCAAAAGGGGATGAACTGTGATGAATAATAGAAAACAATGGGTAACTGGGTTGCAAACGATAGTAGCAGTAGCGATTAGCGCTATGTCGATACAATCTTCTTTTGCCAATGTTGTCGCAAACTATACGATGACGGATAGCTTCTGGCAAACACAAAAGAAAGGGGCGAATTTTTTTAGGCAACATCCGGCACCACTTAAAGATTGGCAAGATGCTAAGCAAGTGGGGATTCAGTTTTTCCGCATCCCGATAGATGCCTATCTGGGGTATCCGGTTAAGCTTGCGAATATTACCCAATTAACCGCGTTTGAAATAAAAAGTTTTGATCAAAACTTAAAAGATGCGAAGATCACAGGTATTCCGATTATTTTGAGCTTCTTATCACTGCCTTTTTCAGTGTGGAATCAGCAACATGGTAATCATGATGATTTAAGATTGTGGCAAGATAAAAAACATTGGCAGGCAGCGGGGGATTTTTGGGCTGCTGTTGCTAAGCGTTATAAAGCGAATCCAAATATTGTTGCGTATAATATTCTCAATGAACCACATCCTGAAATTTTAAAACTTAAAAACAGTAATAGTGCCATTTTTAACGTGGATTTTACAAGCTACTACAAGAAAGTGGTTGGCACAAGTGAGGATTTAAATGCCTTTTACGAATACATGGTTAAACGTATTCGTCATGTTGATCCTGATACACCGATTATTGTTGATGCTGGTTGGTACGCAGAGCCACCTGCTGCAGATTATCTCAAACCCATCAATGCGAAAAATATTCTTTATGCCTTTCACATGTACGAGCCATATATTTACACCACGCGTAAAATCAATAATGGCAAATATGTTTATCCAGGGAAAATAGCGACGGGGAATGATCAATTTAGTGATTGGAATAAAGCAACCCTTGAGAAGTTTTTACAACCGATTGTTAATTTCCAAAAACGCTATCATATTCCTAGTCAGCAGATTATCTTGGAAGAGTTTGGTGTTGATCGTATGACAAAAGGAGCCACTAAATACCTCAATGATATTGTGAGTATTGCCAATAAAAATAACTGGCATTGGGTGTTTTACAATTATCGTGGCGATGAGTGGACGGGGATGAACTATGAGCTTGGAGTAAAGCCAATGAAGTGGCAATTCTGGAAGGATGAAGAAAAAACCAATCTTTTCCCAAATCTTAACTATGGCAAAGCCAATAAGTATTATGTTTATGATAAAAACAACCCATTGTGGCATGCAGTTATTGAGACTATGAAGAGTGGATCTTAATGCTATTGGCAGCAAATTGAGCACGCGCTTTAGCTGTTTCAATGTCCGTATCATATGCCAAAGCAACACCCATGCGGCGTTTGCCGGAGATTTCAGGCTTGGCAAATAAGCGAATATCCGTATTAATCTGGGATAAACCTTCATTTAACCCAGTAAAGCTTGGTGCTTTTGATTGCCCCTCAAGTAAAATCGCCGCTGAAGCGCTTGGCATGCGTGTCTCGATATTGGGAATTGGTAATCCTAAAATAGCGCGTAAGTGCAAGTCAAATTCGGATAAATTTTGCGAGATAAGCGTTACCATACCCGTATCATGTGGTCGTGGGGAGACTTCATTAAAATACACTTCATTACCTTTGATAAAGAGCTCAACACCAAAAATGCCATGTCCACCTAAGGCATCGGTGATGGTTTTGGCAATATGTTGCGCTTGGAATAATAAAGCATCACTCATCGCCTGTGGCTGCCATGATAATCGATAGTCACCATCCTGTTGAATATGACCAATGGGATCACAAAACGATGTGCCTTTATTGTGACGTACGGTGAGTAAGGTGATTTCATAATCAAAAGTAATAAACTCCTCAATAATCACTTTTTGCACATTACCGCTATTACCACGTGAGCCACTTTGTGCATACTCCCAAGCAGCTTCAATCTCATCAAATGATCTAACAATCGATTGACCCTTGCCAGAAGAGCTCATCACAGGTTTTACAACGCATGGCACGCCAATGGCTTGTGCTTTGATGAGGTAATCTTCCTTGTTATCGGCAAAGGCAAATCTTGAGGTAGGAAGCTTAAGCTTATCAGCTGCAAGTGCGCGAATGCCTTGGCGATCCATGGTTAACTTGGTAGCTTGAGCGCAAGGTACAATATTAAATCCTTGTTTTTCAAGCCTTAAAAGTTCATCCGTCGCAATGGCTTCAATCTCGGGCACGATATAATCAGGTGATTTCTCTTGGATCAGTGCATGTAGCACTTTGGCATCTTGCATATTAATCACATGTGCCTCGTGAGCAATGTGCATGGCGGGTGCATTTTTATAGCGATCAACAGCGATAACATAAATGCCAAGGCGTTGTGCGCTAATGGCGAATTCCTTGCCAAGCTCACCTGCACCTAAAAGCATGATCTTGGTTTGTGATTTGGTTAAAGCCGTACCTAGTATTGTCATTTCGATTCCTTCAAACAGTTTTCTGTCAATGATGTTGCAATATGATAACAAAGGCTTTAGACGATTTGCTATGAATTTTATTACACGCGAGTATGATTAGCTATGCGAAGTAACGGGCTTTTGCTTTTCATCTTATCCCCCTTTTAGTATGATGGGCACATGCTGTATAAGTCCTTTTTGACATGTCTGATTTATCTTTTAAAACAAATAAAAACAATATTGAAATTCAAGAATATTACCAAAATCTATGTGAGGAAATTAATCGTTATAATTATGCTTATCATACTTTAGATGCGCCTTTAGTGAGTGATCAAGTATATGACAAGGCGTATCAAGCGCTTGTTGAGGTAGAGTCGCAATATCAGGATATTTTAGATACTTCATTATCACCAACAAAGCGTGTAGGAAGTAAGCCATTAACAGCCTTTGAAGTCATTGCCCATAAGGTGCCGATGTTATCACTATCCAATGGCTTTGATGATGAGGATATTGCTGGGTTTTATAAACGTTTAACAGAGCTTACACAAGCTTATGCGTTAAGTTTTGAATGTCAACCTAAGTT
>JAQCCA010000097.1 GCA_027621155.1 Pseudomonadota bacterium
AAATAATATTTTTAATTTGTTTTTATTTATTTTTATTTTGTGTTGTTTCAGGGACTTGTGATCAACGATCAGTCCCATAAGCTTAAAATTAATCTAACGAGTTAGCTGCTGCTTGCCAACTATTTTGTGCGTAAAAGTGCAGCTGCTGCGGTAAAGCCAGAACCAAACGCGCATAATGCGACAGTTTTATCAGGCGCTTGAGCGTCTAATGTTTCGCCCAAAGCAATTGGGATAGTACACGATGAGGTATTACCAAAACGTGCAATATTGCTATAAAGCGTACCTGGATGCATTTTCAAGCGCTTCTCAACCGCATTGGAAATACGTTGGTTTGCCTGATGTGGGATGACTAAATCAACCGTATTTAAGGCAATATTTGCTTGCTGGCAGCACTTATGCATAATCATTGACATGGTTTTAACTGCAAAAGTAAAAAGCTTTTTACCTTGTAGTTGTGTGAATTTCGACTCATCGGTTGGAATATTAAGGACATCACCATTCTCAGCAATCGCCGTTAATGAAATCTCATCAATAATAGCCTTAGAATCCGCTTGATTCTGATCACCATTAACAATAGTCGCAGTTGCCGCGTCACCAAATAAAAATGCCGTATCAAAGTCTTTTTGATCCATGCGCTTGGTCATATATTCGGCACTAATCAATAGCACACGCTTATTTGGACGTGTTTGCAAGTAGTCACGCGCACTTTGCAAACCATATAGGTAACCGCTACATGCGGCATTAAGATCATAAGCAGGCACATTATGCTCACCATAAGTTTGGTAAAGTCTCTCTAATATTAAGCAAGCCATAGAAGGCGAGATATATTGATCAGGCGTTGTGGTCGTACAAATGAGCATATCGATATCTGAGAGTTTGAGATTAGCTCGAGTGAGCGCATCTTTGGCAACGTCAGTCGCTAAATCAACGATATTTTCATGATCAGCAAGCCAGAAACGTGATTCAATTCCTGTGCGATCAATAATATCGCGTGAGGTGTGCTCAGGAAAGTGCTGTAAAAGCTCATCATTGGTTACCAGTCTTGAACCGGTTTTAAATGACGGCGTGCTAATGCCGACTGGATAAATGCTATGTTGCTTATTTTGCTTGGCAATTTCTTGTTGAATTTTGCGCGTTAAAATAGGGCGCTTTTGGATTTTTTGCTTATCTTGAGCACCTGCTGGCAAGCGTAGTTTTAATAAATTCTCGCCAACGGTTGCACGCTCTGATTCTTCGACATAAATATCTTCAATAGTGCCATTACTTGGCGATAGAATTTCACCGGCTGATTTACTGGCCTCAAGATCAACTAATTTATCACCGACCTTAATTTCATCACCGACTTTAACGTGTAACTCGGTAATAAGAACACTTTCGTCAGATGGACTGGCACCGATGACTTCAACATTATAAAATCCTGCATCATTGCGGTTTTTAATCTCCCACTCAAGAGATAAGTCAAGTAACTCTGCAGCCCCTGTTAAAATACGCTCATAAGAAGGTAAAACTTCCATTTGATTGTCAAAGTTGCAGGGCACATAAGTATCAGCGCGTGTTATACGCTTGACTCTAACAGCTCTTTTAGCATGTTCAACCACTGAGGCAATAAGATCACCGCCAACACCGCAGGTATGATTATCTTCGTGCGTGACGATTAAATGTCCTGTTTTTTCCACTGAGGCAAGTACCGTTGCAAGGTCATACGGTTTAATGGTGCGCAAATCAATAATCTCACTATCAATGCCAACTGTTTCTAGGGTTTCAGCGGCTTCTTGGCATAATGAAACGGTGTTACCCCAGCCAACAAAGGTAATATCAGAACCTGCTTTGACAATACGTGCTTTACCAACAGGTATAATTTGCTTCTCAACATCCGTTGATGTGGTATCAGCGATACTGGCATTATTAAGTAATTTTTTAGGATATAAGAAAACACTAGGGCGATTAGACTCAAAAGCAGCATTAAGCATACCTGCGGCATCTGCGGCATTTGATGGCATATAGACATCAATGCCAGGAATGTGAGCAAAAGTGGCTTCATTGGTTTGTGCATGAAAGGGACCTAAGCCCGGGCGATAACCACCACAAGCAGCAAAGACGATGACAGGGCATTCCCAGTCACCATTTGAGCGCCAATACATGGTCGCTAGTTCGGTAAACAGTAAGTTATACGCCGGCGGCATAAAATCAGCAAATTGAATAAAGGCAACAGGGCGTTTGCCAGTTAATGCCATACCGATTGATACGCCCATAATGGTTGCTTCAGCTAAAGGACTATTAACGACACGTCCTGGGAATTGGGTTGATAAGCCTTTGGTTACAGCAAAAACATCACCTTTGTCATCTTCAATATCTTCACCTAATAAACACACACGATCATCATTTAATAAACGCTGGCGAAATACCTCGCGCATGGCAGCACCCATGCCAAGGCGTGTTTCTTGTGAGAAGTCGCCACGATATTCAGGTGCGGTTGGTAATAAATGCTCTGGTAAGGGCGCTTCGGCATCAAAAGAAGCTTTAGGTGTCGTGCCTTTTAAGGCAAGCTCCATCGCTTCTCTAACCGCCTGTGATGTCTTTGCTTCAATGTCTTGTAGGAAGCTTTCTTTGACACCAGCATTTAATAAAAACTGGCGGCTTAACAAAACAGGATCATTGTGTGCAATGTTAGTTAACTCATCACGACTGCGATAGATTCTATGATCATCAGCGTTACTATGACTATTTAAGCGCTCCACTTTAAAGACAATAATATGTGGTGCACGATTTTGACGCATATCACTGATTATTTTGCCGATTTTTTCATGTGCAGCAAATGGATTAGTACCATCGATATAGGTAATTGGAATGTCATAAAACTCATTAGGATGTGAGTGATCAGGTAATGAGAAAAAGGTATTACCCTTGGTTTGTGTGGAAATCGCATAATCATTATCCTGCACAACAAATAGCACAGGTAATGTGCGGCGTTTTGCCTCAGCAAAGGCTTCTAACACTTCACCTTGTTGTGTCGTACCATCGCCCATGCCACAGTAAACAATTGGGTTATCTACATGATCTTTAACACTTTGCGCAATCCCAACAGCGGGCAAAGCCTGATTGCCGACAGGTGTGATAATGCTGACAATGTTGAGTTTGCGTTCACTCACACCAATCACCATTTGACGCCCATTGGAAGCGCCTTCAGCTTTGCACAGTGAGCTGTAGAAAAACATTTTGGCTTCCATTCCACGGGCGTGCATTAAAGGCTTATCACGATAATGGCAGTGTAACCAGTCTTGAGGTTTTAAGTATTCCGCAAAAATAGCCGCGCCCTCATGACCTTTGGATGAAGCTAGGAAGTTGGCAGTTCCACTATTAACCATCTCGGCTTCGGTGTTATCAATTTGACGAATGCTATACATTTTTTGATAGCAGTTAATTAGCATATCTAAGTTCGCAGTTGTTGCGTTCATTAAAGTTTGTTCCTTAAAAAAAGTATCCACAATATTGATGATCTGGATTTTAGTGTGGTAAATATTGGTAAAGTTCGCCCTTAATGTCAAATATAAATCACGCAAATATCAAAAAAGCAACGAGAAATAAGGCTGTGACTATATTCCTGCCACTTTGATTGTGTAAGCGTTGGCTGAGCGTAAGTCGAAGCCTCTATGAAGTGTGATTTTCCCAAGCTTGCACACTTCGACTAATGCTCAGTGCACCGCTTAGACTGATGCTCAGTGCATCGCTTCGACTTGCGCTCAGGGTACGGTGAGCACTCGTGGATGAATAAAGCACTTGAATCACTATAAGCTGTATTTCTTTAAGAGTGCTTGCATGACTTCTTTACAGACTTGACGCACCCAGCGATTTTTTTTGTCATGTTTTAAGCGTTCAGGATATGATAGCTTAAAGGGAAGACCTGGCAAATCAAACGGCAGTGGTAAATGTTTTTTATCAAAGACGCGTGCCAATATCATTGAGGCAGTCATGACATATTTATCTTGTAAGAGCTCGGTGGCTGCACGCAAACTGCTGATCTGTAAACATAGATTACGTGGATCAGGATGTCCCAAAATATCCAAGAGTAATTGATTGCTGCTACCTTGGGAAAAAACGATATGAGGAAGTTGTAAATACTCATCGTAAGAAATTGATTTTTTAGTATCATCAAAAAATGAATCAAACATCAAAACACCTGTCTCATAGCTATAAATTTCGTCATTAAATCCTTCAATATGCGTTGGAATACCAATGACGGCATCGACATTCTTGAGCGTTTGATCGTGGGCTTGTAGTGAAGTATAAGATAGGGTGGTTAAGCTGATTTTATGTTGGTTATTATATTTTAAAAAAGCATCAATAAGGGCCTTGGTACTTGTCTCAGAGACAGCTTCGGTGATCTGTAGTTGGATATGCGTCGGTGTCGTGTAGGGGTCAAAATCGTGAGCTGGCATTAAACTTAGCATTTCATCGGTGATTCTAATAATTGGATTCACCATATCCTCAGCTTTAGGCGTTAATTTCATCTTATTGCCATCACGTATTAAAATATCATCTTTAAACATGCCTCTTAACTTGCCTAAGCGCATAGTAATCGCAGGTTGTGATACATTCATTAATTTAGCAGTTACACTGATATTCTTTTCAATGAGAAGATGCCGCAAAATCATTAAATCACTGCTATCCATTGTAATCACCTTAAACGTCTTTGTTACGCATTTTTTGTTCTATAAGTAGACAATAGCAAAATAATTCTATAAGTCCATTTTATGAACTATTTATAACGAACATCTGCGAAACGATTGTTTCATCAAGGTTCACATTGATAGCGGTATATAATTAAAGCATTATAAAATGCAGTGAAAGATCTAAAAAAGATATAAAAATTATATTGAGCATATAAACGATCTGTTTTAAGCTGAAACTCAAGGAACCAAGGAAAATATAAAGTTGGAAAAATAAAAGATGACTGAGTATAAGCCAGCTAGATTTGCGATGTTGTTTGCACCGATTCTGAGTATGTGTATTTTAACTATCGGCAATACTTTCTATACGACCTATACCACACTTGAACTTGAGCGGATGGGGCAGAGTAATTTTGTTGTCGGTTTGATTTCAGCAGCTTATTTCACTGGGATGGTGTTAGGCTCATATTTTACCCAACGACTTATTTTGCGCATTGGTTACATTCGAGCCTATGCACTATTTGCGACATTGATGGCAGCAGGTGCGATGTCTCAAGGTATATTTTATGATGTGAATGTCTGGGCGGCAGCGCGTTTTATCTGTGGTTATGCATTAGCTGGACTCTTTATCGTTGTTGAAGCATGGTGCTTGGAAGGCGCTGGCAGCAAACATAAGGGATTGGTGTTATCAATTTATCTGTTTGTTTACTACTTTGTGCAGGCATCAGGGCAGTTTTTATTAAATATCCCTTTTGAGACGGTGCTATTAGCATTTTGTGTTATTTCAATTTTGGCAACTTTATCGATTATTCCTGTTTGTCTGACACGCTTTGAAACGCCAAAACAAGAGCATGTTGAGCTGCTATCACCTTTTGTGCTGTTCAAAAAAGCACCACTTGGCATCTGGACAGCGATGACCGCAGGCATGATTTTAGGAAGTATTTACACCATTTATCCATTGTTTCTGAAACAAACTGATGTGCCTGTGCATACGATTTCTTATATGATGTTTGCCATTATTATTGGTGGCATGTTGCTGCAGCTACCCATTGGCAAAATATCGGATGTTATTGATCGGCGATTGGTATTGTTAGTCATGCTCATAGGCTCTGTGATGGTTTCAATCCTTATTTGTGTCTTGCATGACAGTTTTTGGCAGTTAGCTATTTTCTCCTTTTTATTAGGGGGGCTTACCTTTCCCTTTTATCCATTATCGATTAGTCATTCCAGTGATTACCTAGATGCCGATCAACTGGTGGGTATCGTTGGTATCTTGGCGCTATCCTATGGTATTGGTTCTATGGTCGGACCATTGTTAACAACGTGGTTTATGTCCATTTTTGGTCCTTATGGTTTTTTTACTTTTGTTGGCTTTATCTGCTTCTTACTAGGTGTTTATACTTTATGGCGCTTGCGTGCGCGTGAGGCACCTAAGGATGGTGAAAAAGTGGCTTTCCAAACAGTGGTTGCCGAAGCGTCCATTGCGACAGAGGCCGTGGTCGAGCAGCAGCTAATCGAAGAAAAAGAAAGTAATGATCATAAATAGGGGATATCAAAAAACCAAATATCCTACTGTTTCATTTGCTAAGCGCTTCAGGTAGAATCTCATGCCATGATGGAAGGCTAAACTTGCGACAATGAAAAAATCATTCTACAACATTCCTGCCACACGGCTTTTGCCAAGTAAGTGGGATCTTTTCTCTTTATTTTTTGTGCTTTCAATGGTGTTTGTTGTCGCTTGGGTGTGTAGCTCACTAGGTGGTAGTGTTGATTATCGTAATCTTACTAGCGTGACACAATATGAGCATATTTCGATGGATTTGTGGAATCTACCAAGATATGCAGCTGATACTACGGTACGGATGTTTATAGCCCTTTTTTGCTCATTTATCTTTAGCTTTGTTATCGGTGCATGGGCAGCTAAGAGCAAACGTGCTGAGAGCGTGATTATCCCGATTATCGATATATTTCAATCAATTCCGATTTTGGGCTTTTTAGCCATTACTATTACTGGTTTTTTAGCTATTTTTCCGTATTCGTTATGGGGGGCACAATTGGCAGTAATTTTTGGACTTTTTACCGCGCAAGCTTGGAATATGATGTTAAGCTTTTACCAGTCGCTTAAAACGATTCCTAAAGAGCTGCGTGTAGCGGCTGATATGTATCAATTATCAGGTTGGCAGCGTTTTTGGAAGCTTGAAGTACCTTTTTCAATGCCTGGACTTATCTGGAATACGATGATGTCGATGTCAGCCAGCTGGTTTATGATTGTCGCATCTGAAAGTATTGTTGTTAATTTTTCAGCGACAACGTCAGCGGCTATTAATTTACCGGGGATCGGTACTTTTATCGATCAGGCAAATAATGAAAGAAATTTCACAGCAGTTATTGCTGCCATTGTCGTTATGCTGATTGTGATCGTACTTTATGATCAACTTATCTTTCGCCCAATTGTTAAATGGTCTGAGAAGTTTGTTGTTAGTGATATGCAGCAAGAAACAGGTTCAAACTCATGGTTTTTAACGTTATTACAACGCTCAACGATTTTGCAAAGCTTTAGTCATTTTATGGCAGTGCAGGCTAATCGTCTGGTGAATATCTCCTATCTTAAAAAAGACCTAAGTAAAAACTATAATCAAGTCGAGCATCAAAAAAATGAGCGTGAAAACTCGCGATTACAAGCCGCTATTTGGCAGCTGTGCGTTGCGTTAAGTGTTGCCTTGTTTTTATATTTATCTTGGCAATTTATCTATGGCAATAAAGAAGATCCTATCACCTTTGCTGAGACTGCTAAAGTCTTTGGCTATGGCGCATTAACCGCAGTGAGGGTTTTTGTGCTTATTATATTAGCTTCAATTATCTGGGTACCCATTGGGATTTGGATTGGGTTAAGACCAAAAGTTGCTGAGAAAGTGCAGCCTTACGCGCAGATTTTTGCCGCTTTCCCTGTGAATGTGCTTTATGGATTATTTGGTACCGTTGTTATCGCGTTTAATTTAAATTTTAATATCTGGTGTATCTTACTTATGGCATTAGGTACGCAGTGGTATATCTTATTTAATGTGATTGCCGGCGCCTCTGCCATACCTTATGAGCTAAAGATGGCAGCTAAAAATATGCAATTAAAAGGCATGGTTAAATGGTTTAAGTTTTTATTTCCTGCTGTGATGCCGTTTTATGTCACAGGTGCGATTACTGCTGCTGGTGGTGCTTGGAATGCCAGTATCGTTTGTGAGTATATCAACTGGGGTAAAGATTCGGTGATTATGGCCTCAGGCATTGGTGCTTATATTTCTGAGCAGTATAACGCACCAGGAGATCACACCGCCAATATTGCATTGGGTGTCGTTGTGATGTGTATTTTAGTGGTGCTGACTAATAAGTTATTTTGGCGTAGGCTATATAACTATGCAGAGAAGCGCTTTAGTATGAATATGTAAGCGCTAAATGTTATTAGGTGTTTTTTTTGTTTTTTGGATTTTTGGATTATCGGATCAAGTCCGAGAATGACAGTGAGTCGTCATATTTGGGTTTGACCCAAAAACCTAAGATTACTAATAAACTATTGTGTTGTAGAGTTATCAAGCTTAAAAACAAAAACAGAATAAATTAAAAAGATAAAAGAACTTAAAA
>JAQCCA010000098.1 GCA_027621155.1 Pseudomonadota bacterium
TTAGCAAAAGCAATGACCTCAGATACTGGATCCCTATTACCTGCCAAATACTTACCGCCAGCAACACCTAATTGATGCATAAAAGCATAGTCAATCATTTTATCTTTAATCAAAGCGGCAATCGAATTTGCTTCAATCCCATAAATATCATTAATGATGTTGACACAACTGTAATTCAGCGCTTTCTCCACTACTTCAGCATGATAAGTGTCAATACTGACTTTAAGGTCAATAGGTAAAACGCGCGCATTCACCAATGACTCGACAATCTCTAAATAAGGCTTTAGCTTTTGCCAATATACCTCTGCGGTTCTTGGCTTTATACCCGGCTTGGTGCTCTCAGCGCCTAAATCAATCACTTCAGCACCTTCGTTAACAAGCTCAATAATATATTGTTCAAACTGCTCAAGTGGCACTACCTCTTCACCTTGTTGCGAGAAAGAATCACTCGACAAATTGACAATCGCCATAATTTGACTACCTGCTAAGGTAAAAGGTGATAACTCAAGCATTGGCATTGTTTTTATATATTGATACAGATCATCTGTATACTGAGGATGGCACCAACAAGGATAAACATCCAACAAAGGTTTTAACGCAAAATTACGTTTCAATAATTCTTTATGCGGAATAGTTAAATGCTCACTTTGATAGCTAAAATCTTCACAACACAAAATATCGATATCGATTTCACGTGGCGACCAAAAGGCATGCTCAGGATCACGCCCTAGCGTAGTTTCAATCCTTTTTACTTCGCTTAATAACACCTCAGGCGCTAAATCAGTCTGCACCAAAACGGCTAAATTATAATAATCAATATCCCAACTTGGCGGTGCGTTAGCTGGCAAAAGCGCTTTGGTTCGATAGATGGGCGACACTCTTTGCACCTGACCAATACGCTTTGCAATCAAATCGACTGCTTGACGCAGGTTTGATAACTTACGTCCAACATTGCTGCCGAGTCCCAAGACTACCTCGCGCATACATGCTCCACACAGAAGCTTGCCAATGCCACATTATCCAGTGGCGGCTTTTTATGTAGCTCAAGATAAATATCTACTTTATATGCTTCGAGCATATTTTTTAGCGCATCAAGCAGTGATTGTGCTAAATGTTCAATCAATTGATAACGCTTTTGTCGTGCGGTTTTTAACAATAATTCATTGATACTTGCATAACAAATCGTCTCGTTAAGATCATCACTAACACACCCTATTGGTGCTTTGTGATAACTAATGATCACATCTAATTTAACTTGCTGCAATTGTTCTTGTTCAAAATCATAGACACCAAGATAGACATCCAAGATAACTTCAGTGAGTTTCAGTTTATACATATATATCACCCAAAAACATCAAAAACCTCTTCGACATGTGACACCGCAAAATAATTTACAAGCGGTATATGCCAATTCAGTAATGACATTCGCTTCCAAAAGTTGGTATTATCGACGACATCGTTAAAAATCGATAGTTTTAAATAGCGTTCATTGTGAAAAAATTTATTTTACTTATTTGTGCTTTACTCAGCACCATTACGTTTGCGCATGCTTCCGTGCGCAGTGAGATTCAAACACTCGTTAAGATGTACCGCTTATCTGATGCCTCTATCGGCATTGCCGTTGAGCGTGTTAACTCCGGTCAATTACTCTATCAATATGCTAAAGACAGACCGTTCACTCCAGCTAGTAACAACAAAGTTTTTACCGCAGTTGCTGCGTTAACAGCTCTGCCAAAGAGCTTTCAATTCACCACCTCTGTTTTTTATAAAAAATCACAATATAAAAATGGTACCTTAAATGGCAACCTATACATTGAGTTTACCGGTGACCCAAGTCTCACCGGTGCCGCATTATATAATCTGATCTCACAAACCAAGCAACATGGTATCAAGCGCATCAATGGTGATGTGGTATTAATAGCCAATCACTTTTCTGGCGATTATGTGCCTAACGGTTGGTCCAAGAATGACACCCCTTACTGCTTTGCAGCCCCAGCTTCTAGCTTAAATATGAATAAAAATTGTTTTGTGATTAAGCTTGTCAACACGAGTGGCACAAATACCAAAGTTAAAGAAATTGCCAATACCAGTAATATTACGATTAACAATACTGCTCGATTAGCCACAGCGCAGGATCGTGGCAAATGTAAATTTGACATTGACATGACTCGAAATAATGTTCTTAATCTTTCAGGCTGTATTCCAGCAAAAGCAGAAACTTACCTTAATCTTGCGATTGCTAACCCCGCCTTAAAAACCAAGCAAACGATTGATGATTTCATCTCACAGGTTGGCATTAAGCATCGTGGTAATACTTTATTTGGCAACTTACCTACTAAGTCAAGCTTAATTGAAGTTGCGAGTATCTCATCTGACTCTATCGATGCCTTACTTACGCACATGCTATTGAAGTCTGACAACCTATATGCTGAGAGCTTCATGCGCACCATTGGTTATACGCAAGCAGGTCAAGGCAGTAATGATGCTGGTACTAAGGCTGTTGAATCCCTTATCCGCAAAACATACAAAGTGGATACTGGTGAGCTACACATGGAAGATGGCTCAGGTCTTTCCAAGCTTGATTCGGTAACGCCTCAGTTTATGGTCAGTTTATTAACCAATGTTTATAATAGCAGTATTGGCAAACGCCTATATAATGCCTTACCTAGCTCAGGTGAAGACGGCACATTGGCTTATCGCATGGGTGGTAAGCTACAAGGTCGCGTTCACGCCAAAACTGGCACATTAGCCGGTGTCTCAACGCTTTCTGGCTATCTATTAACAAAGCGCAAACACCTATTGAGTTTTTCCATTATGCTAAATGATCTAACACGTTCACAGCGCATTAAAGTACGCATGCTTGAAGATGGTATTATTAAAGTGTTTTATGAGAATCTTTAAAAGATATTTAAAAATGCGGTAATCATTCCGGCATTAAAGAAGTCAATCAATACTGAACCCACAATTGGCACCACAAAAAACGCCTGTGGTGCTGGGCGATTTTTAGCAACAAAAGCATCCATATTAGCAATGGCATTTGGCGTTGCGCCGATTCCTAAACCAACTGTTCCACAAGTCATCACAACCGCATCATAGCTCTTGCCTAATAATTTATAAATCACAAAAATGGCAAATAGCACCATTAATACGACTTGTGCAAATAAGATCACTAACATTGGAATCGCTAAGTTCACGAGTGCCAATAGCTTCATTTGCATCAATGCCATCGATAAGAAAATAGAAAGTGAAATAGCACCTAATACTTGCAACTCCGTGTGACTAATCTCATACCAATCGGTCATATCTGAGCAGTTACGCAAAATAGCCGCTGCCTACATCGCACCAATATAATCCGGTAAAATAATATTAAGTGACTTAAACCACGCCGAAAAAATACTGCCAAAACCAATGGCTAACGCAATCATAATCACTGCATTAAAGATACCCTCTTGAGAAATTTTACTTGGTTTATGTAGTTGCAGTTTCTTAAGACTTTCCGCATCCATTTTTGCACCCGTGACTTCTGGCTTATATTTACGCATCAGAAACTTTGCCACAGGTCCACCTGATAAACTGCCTGCAATCAGTCCTACCGTTGCTGCCGCCGCCGTAATCGTTGCTGCATTTTGCAAACCAAAGTCATTTTGTAAAGTCCCCGCAAATGCCAATCCTGTACCATGCCCACCGATCATCGTAATCGAGCTATTAGCCAAGCCAAAAGCTGTCGGCATATCAAGCAACATCGCCAATGACACACCCAGGCTATTTTGCAAGACAACCAGCAAGCACATACAGGCAAATAGGATCAACACCGCCTTGCCACCAATAAACAAAAAGCGCAAGCTCGCGGCAAAACCAATCGTTGCAAAGAAGATCAACATAAAATACTGTTGAGCTGATGCATCAAAATTAATATGAATATAATCAAAATAACTAAGCACTGCAACCAATATTGAAAACAGCAACCCACCAACAACGGGGGCAGGTATAAAAAAACGACTTAATATCTTCACGCGCTTTTGAATAAAAATCCCAACCAATAGTACTAAAATAGCAATGGCAACCGTTAATAAATTATTGACTTGTAGTAGCATTTCGCCCCCCTTTATCATTTCCCATTTTTCCCAAACGCATCGAGCATATAAAATACAATTCGATAAAACCAGTCTTTATGGCAAATAAATCGCCAATTCCATTTACAATTACAGGGAATGTTTTACCATAGCCTCCTTAAGTTTTGAATAAATAGAATACCGATGACACAACCACTTAATCGCACCCTTTGTATCGCCCCAATGATTGATTGGACAGATAGGCATTATCGTTACTTAATGCGCCTAATCACCCAAAAAACCATGCTTTACACCGAGATGATTACAGCTAATGCGATCATTCATGGGTCACGTGAGCGCTTATTGCAGTACTCGCCAGAGGAAAATCCACTGACATTACAATTAGGTGGTAACAACCCAGACAATCTTATTTTTTGCGCTAAACTTGCTGAAGACTTAGGTTATAGCGAGATCAATCTAAATGTCGGCTGTCCGAGTGATCGCGTCTCACGTGGCGATTTTGGATTATCATTAATGTATAAGCCTGAGCTCGTTGCGGAGTGTGTTAACGCCTTAAAGCAAGCGGTTAACATCCCTATTTCAGTAAAGTGTCGCATTGGCGTTGACGATAAAGACAGTTTTGAAGAGCTTACACACTTTATCCAAGGTATTGTTGATGCTAAGGCTGATTTTATATGTATTCATGCGCGAAAAGGCTGGTTAAATGGCTTAAGCCCCAAAGAAAATCGTACAATCCCGCCCTTACAATATGACACGGTTTATCAAATTAAAAAATTATTTCCAAAGCAGTTAATGGGCATTAATGGCGGTATAACAACCTTAGATGACATTAATCAGCATTTACAATATGTTGATAGCGTGATGATTGGGCGCGAAGCTTACCACAACCCGATGTTATTTAAAGATGTTGATCACGTCTTTTATAACGAGAAAAGTCATGAGCTCACTCCTTTTGACGTTGCTAAGCGTTTAATTCCCTATATTGAAGAAGAACTAAAAGCGCCTGATCGCAAGCTTAATCATATTACGCGTCATACACTTAATTTATTTAATGGTTACCCTAATGCGCGGCTATATCGTCGATTTTTAAGTGAGCATGCCACTCACCCCGAGGCAGGTGTTCATACCTTTAAAGAAGCATTGAGTTATGTCAAAGGTTAAAACTGATTGTAATGGTGCTATACCGCTCGTAAATCATTTTGCGGCGTTCGATGTCGAAGAAGTTTTTGATGCTTTTGGGTGATTGGATTGCAGGTAATAGCTGGGACTATTGCCAAAGTTCAATCACCCAAAAGGGCGTAAAATTCAATGGCAGAAATGCTCTCTGACATTACTTTTGAGCAATATCGTTCATCATCTTAACAGCTAGCAGTGGCAAACTAATATTGGCAAGGATTAAAGGAAGCGATAGCTGAATGATTTTTTTATGCACGATCAGCTACGTTGATTAAAGTGTGTTTTCTAATAGCGGTTGTGATTTAACAATACGATCAATCTGTTGAAGTTGCATTAATAATGACTTCATTTTTTGAATTGGTAACGCATTTGGTCCATCACTTAAGGCCTTGGCTGGGTCTGGATGTGTTTCCATAAATATGCCTGAAATCCCTGCTGCAACTGCCGCTCGTGCTAGCACTGGCACAAATTCACGCTGCCCGCCTGAGACATTACCCTGCCCTCCTGGCAACTGTACTGAATGTGTCGCATCATAGACCACAGGGCAGCCTGTTTCACGCATAACCGCTAATGAACGCATATCAGAAACCAGATTGTTATAACCAAAGCTTGCCCCTCTTTCACATGCCATCACTTGCTTGTTGCCCGTTGACTTGGCTTTCTCCATCACCTGCTTCATATCCCAAGGTGCCAAGAACTGCCCCTTTTTAATATTAACGGGTAAACCCTGCTCGCATACGCGTACGATAAAGTTTGTCTGACGACACAAAAAAGCTGGCGTTTGCAACACATCAACAACACTAGCAACTTCAGCTAATGGCGTATCTTCATGCACATCGGTTAATATCGGAACATTAATTTCTTTTTTTACTTTTTGCAAAATCTCAAGCCCCTTGTCAATTCCAGGACCTCTAAAGCTATTAATTGATGAGCGATTCGCTTTATCAAAAGAAGATTTATAAACAAACGAAATGTCTAACTCATCGGTTAACTCTTTGAGATAACCTGCTGTATCCATGGCTAAAGCTTCTGATTCAATAACGCAAGGTCCCGCAATTAAAAAAAATGGCTTATCCATTCCCACTTCAAAGTCTAATAATTTCATCATATGATCCAATTTGGCTAAAACTTGAAGTAGTTTAATGCGCAAGAACTTAAATAGAAAGGGCTTTTACACGATTAATTTACGATGCAATCACCTGAACATCCGCTAAAAATTTATACCCTTTATAGCGAATCGATTGAATCAAATCTTTACCGATCTTATTGCGTAAGCGATAGACATAAACATTAATCGCTTGTAATGACGCATCATCGGCATGACTCTCCAAAGCTTTGTGAATCTGCTCACGCGTGATAATCCGCTCAGCATTCGCGCAAAACAAACTCAATAGCTTTACCTCATACTCAGTCAAATTGAGTTTTTTGTTAATATTATTTTTATCAACCAGATTAAGAGCTGACGGTTCAAAATGCCAACGATCAAATTGGTAGTTTATTTGATCTTCTTGTGTTGATTGAGACAATGCCATTTGTGTCTTGCGACTGCGGCGCAAAATTGCTTCCATGCGCAACAATAATTCTTTTGGATCAAATGGCTTTGCCAGAAAGTCATCGATTCCAAGCTCAAAACTACGTATTAGATTGGCTTGGCTATCATGTGCCGTCACCATCAAAATCGGAACTTGTGATTGTTGGCGCACTTTTTGACATAGACTATGTCCTGTTAAATCTGGCAGTTGATAATCCAAAATAATTAAGCTTGGGATTTTCTTACTCAAATATTCAAGCATCGCCTTGCCATTGTACGCACTGTGGGTCATATAGCCCTTAGACTGCAAAATACTTTCAATCAGCTCACAAATAACCGGCTCATCATCAACAATCAATATTTCGTTTACATCCAGCATCGCACTTGAGCTCCATAGTTATTATTTCCTTGATAAGGAAAGTATAGACCAACAACATTCTGAATCAATTATAAACAGCACACTTAATGAATGGCGTTTTTTTTTGTGCTTTGCCGCACATCAAGGATCTTAATGGCTTAGCATGATCATCCTTAATATACACTGCAAGACAGACTTGCCCTTAATGCCCTAGACACCAACTGAACAACAAACAATCAGCTCAACCAGTTTTAGCAGAATTTTGTTGTAAGTTTATTGCAAATAAGGCACATTTCACTACAATGTCTACTCGGTTGGCAGATGCCATAAATTTAAAGACAGTTTTATAAATATTAATAAGTAAAAACTTAAGGAAACAAAATGAGCGCAATTCAAGAAAAAGTAAACGCTATCATCGTTGAACAGCTAGGTGTTAAGCCTGAAGATGTAAAAGCAGAAGCATCTTTTATCGATGATTTAGGCGCTGACTCTCTTGACACTGTTGAATTAGTCATGGCTTTAGAAGAAGAATTTGACACTGAGATTCCAGATGAAGAAGCTGAAAAAATCAAGACTGTGCAAGACGTTTACACTTACATCGAAGCACACAACAAGTAATTACTTATCGCTTCTTTAAAGTAACTGATGAATTTATGAGAAATCAGCATTAGTCGTAAGGTTAATGCTGATTTTTTGTTTGTATAACTATACCGCTCGCAAATCATTTTGCGGTGTTTAATATCGAAGAAGTTTTTGATACTTTTGAATGGCTTGCGGGCGGTATAAACATTTGGATAATGAAATCATGAAATCAGCAAGACGCGTTGTCATTACTGGACTTGGTGCATTAAGCCCGCTTGGTAATGATGTCAAAAGCACATGGGATGCGATTTTAAAAGGTCAAAGCGGTATTACACAATTACCTGAATTTGATCTTGAGCACGGACCTTCTATTTCTGAGTTTAAGGTCACCATTGGTGGCACCATTAAAAACTTCGATCCTTTAGCACATTTTGATAAGAAAGAAA
>JAQCCA010000099.1 GCA_027621155.1 Pseudomonadota bacterium
TTCAAATATTGCCATATATTACCTAAGGCACTGTCTTTGTTTTTAGATTCCCTTTTTCATCATAGGAATAGTTATAACTTTCGCCATTAATTACTGAGCTTATTTTGAAGCCTTGAGCATCATAGCCATTGCTCTCTGTGTAATATACTTTGCCCTTATAGCTTTTACTAATGGTTAATGGCTGTATTAAAAATATATCCCCATTTAAATTTGGTGCCCCTGTAATGTTATAGGTAATGCTTGTAATATCTTGATTACCATTGACATCTGTTTTAATAATTGTCTGAGGTTTGTTGTAGTCATTAAAATTGCTATATGCGAGTGAATAAGATGAACCATTTTTTTGATAACTTTTTTGTGTTAATGTCATCACCCCATTGATTAATGCATATGTATCCGTCTCTAAAGACATGATATTACCAAACTTATCATATACTTTCCGGCTCAACATATTTCCTCTTGTTTGAGCAGGCGTTCCTTTAGTATCTCTAAAAAGCGCGTCATTTTCTGTTATCATTACAGTGTTATCTGGAAAAGACGTTGTTATCAAATATTTCCCTATACCCAAGTTTCCGTAATGTAATCTAACATTGGATCGCATATCTATTGAAAATGATATCATTCTATCTCCCGAGAAACCGTACTGATAGCAATTTCCTTCCTCATACGAACATGTTAGGGTGCTATTTAGCTGCAATCCATAGGGTACTGTATATAAAAGGGGTGATAAATAGCAATTTGCACCTTGCTCCGTATGTCTGGCGATATAACTCGATTGATCTGGAAGTGTGACTGTAGACATTGGGCAGTCAGTGTTGTTCAATCTAGTAACTTTCCAGGTATTGCCAAGTGAATTGGTAATACCAATATTATCTCCTTGTTCCTGAACATCACAAGCCTGAGAGTAGCCATTGCTCAAAGTGGTGTTACAACGTTTTTGACCATAATATGCGTCATCCTCATATGAGTAGCTATCCTTATTGTGCGCGCTTATCACTTTGACTCCCTGCCCAAAGGCAGGATATGGAAACTCAGCAGCTGAATAATAAGAAGCTATTTTTACTTTACTACCATTTGGTCTGTAAATAACGCCGCTAACATTGTCACCCTGTCTTTTGATATAAGCATAGTAACCATTATTGGAAAAAAATAAATTTTCAAATGAAGATTTTATTAAAACGGATGAGTTTTCACTAATATCATTGAACATAAATAAATCTGTTGATCCAGGGTAGCCTGAAAATAAAGCAGGCAAGCCACGAGGTGTTACACGTAAAGTTTCACTATTGCTAATTTCGTAAGCTAAACCATCGTTTAGACTAATTTTGATATTATTATGTCTAGGATTCCAAGATCCATCTACATCACTTAAAAGTATGCTGCCAAAAACCAAACTTTCCCTGCTAAAATTTGATATTGGATCGCCTTGACTAGCTATTGCCGATATTGGAAAAACCGTCGCTAGCATTATTGATAATTTTTTCATGTTTTCTTTATGTAATGTTCACTCCATAAGCTCAGGATATTAGTGTAGCAAGAATCGTCAGTCAATAATAATTATCAATATCATAAACATATTGCTACCGGTCTTACAAAATTAAAAATTTAACGCGCACCAAAAATAGTGCTGCCTATACGTAGCATAGTGCTGCCTGCGGCAATCGCCGCTGGCATATCACCACTCATGCCCATTGATAACTCTTGCAGATTAAGCTTAAATTTTTGGTTTATGCTGTCTTTACATTGAGCAAGTTTATCAAAACTAGCTAACTGTTTATCATACTCTCCAGTGTCCTCAAGCATACACATGAAACCTTGAAGTTTGAGATTAGGACAATATTTCACAATATAGTCAACTAAATGCTCAATTGCATCGCTATCACTGAGCATAATACCTGATTTTTGTGGTTCAAGATCCACATTAATCTGAATCAGCACCTGCATTTTTTTATCAAACTCAGCACAGTAACGCTGTGATTTTTGAGCATGCGAGGTACTGCTAAGTGTATGCACCCAATGAAAATATTGCGCGATTTTTCTAAGTTTATTTGACTGCAAACGTCCAATATAATGCCATGTAATATCCTCTGGCAATACAGGGATCTTGTCAATCGCTTCCTGGACAAAGCTCTCAGCAAAAACACGCACACCCGCATCGTAAACCACACGCATCGCCTCAATAGACTGCTTCTTTGATACGGCTAATAGTTTTGGTTTAGTACTATTCTTAGTAGCCAATAACTCAATGCGTTGTTGTAGCTCAGATAAATTTTGTCGCAATCGCACTTCTTGATCATGATTCATCTGCTATAGTCTTAGAGCGTATAGTTAATAAGAAGGATATTTTAACATGAACCTCACGGAATTATTATCGCTTTGTATTAGCAAAAAAGCATCGGATTTACATCTCTCTAGTGGCGCGAAAGCCAAACTTCGCATTGATGGTCATATTGAGTCCGTCAGTGATGAGCAATTAACTGAGGAAAACCTTGAGAGCTACTTGCATGAAGTCATGAGCTTAGAGCAATATCAACATTTCCAAGAAACATTAGAGTATGATTTCTCTGTCCATTTGCCAGAGCTTCACTCACGTTTTAGGGTCAATGCCTTTAAACAAGATCGCGGCAGTGCACTTGTTTTTCGCGTGATTCCTGAGAGTGTCTATACATTAGATGAACTGGAAGCCCCCGAGATTTTTAAAGAATTAATGCATAAACCACATGGATTGATTGTCGTTACCGGCCCCACAGGCAGCGGCAAGAGTACGACACTTGCAGCGATGATTGATCATATTAACAAAACCAAAAAAGGGCATATTATCTCGATTGAAGATCCAATTGAGTTTACCCATAAATCCCAGCAATGCCTGATCAATCAACGTGAGGTTAAACGTGATACCTTAAGCTTTAATGCAGCTCTACGTGCGGCACTACGCGAGGATCCGGATTATATTCTGGTTGGCGAGATGCGTGATGTTGAGACCATTCGTCTGGCGTTAACTGCCGCTGAAACGGGTCATTTAGTATTTGCCACTTTGCATACCTCATCAGAACCTAAAACCATTGATCGGATTATCAATGTCTTTCCAGGAGATGAGCAACCAATGATTCGCTCGATGCTCTCAGAATCTTTACAAGCCGTTATTGCTCAACGACTTATTCGTAAAAAAGAAGGTGGACGCGTTGCCGCACACGAAATCTTAATTGCCAATACCGCAGTGCGAAATCTCATTCGCGAGAATAAAATCCCTCAGCTTTATAATGTCCTGCAAACCAGTCAAAACAAAGGCATGCAAACCTTAGAACAAGCACTCACTAAACTATTTAATCGAGGAATTATCGATGACAGTGAGCTTAAAAAATATAACACAGCTCAACAATCGATGTCCTAGTTTATCTGCGCCAAAAATCTGGGGTAAATAATACTAAAATGGTAAAGACTTCTAAACGCCCTAGAAGCATTGCAAAGTTTAAAATCCAGTGCGCCTCAGTCGGCAAGGTAGCATAATTCACCCCGACTTGACCAAGGCCTGGACCTAAGTTTGAGATACTTGCTGCAACAGCGGAGAATGCCGTCACCGAATCGATGCCAACACCCATCATGCATAACCATAAAATCACAAATAAAATAAAATAAGCAGCAACAAAGCCCCAAACGCTACTCATAACGGTTTCTGACATGACTTTATTGCCAAATTTCACGGGGAAAACACCCGCAGGATGCACTAAACGTCGTGCTTCACGAAAGGCTTGTTTTCTTAAGAGTACCGCGCGCACGATCTTAAGTCCGCCTGAACTTGAGCCCGCACATCCACCGATAAGACCTATAACCATCAATAAAATAGGTAAGAATAATGGCCATGAGTGATAATTTGAATCGGCAGTAAAGCCTGTATTTGACACAAATGACGCGACTTGGAATAAGCCATCCCAAAACGCGCGATCATTACTCTTCCTAGCATCTTGTGAAATCAAAGTCAATACAACAATTACAATCATAGAAAAGGCAAAAAAGATATAGGCTCGAAACTCCGGGTCACGCCAATAGACCTTGAGTGATAAGCGTTTAAACGCAGTAAAATGCAGCGCAAAGCTTGTCGCACTAATCATCATATAAAAGATACAAATCGAGTAAATCAACGGCGTTTGTCCACTCATTGATGCATCCGTTGGGGCAAAACCACCAGTACCAATCGTTGAATAGGCATAACAGATCGCATTAAACCAATTCATGCCACCAAGTTTATAACTGATAATACATAGAACGACTAATAAAAGATAAATCCCCCATAGCACTTTTGCTGTATCAGCGATTCTTGGTGTTAACTTATTCTCTTTCCACGGACCATTAGCCTCAGCGCGATAGAGTTGCATACCGCCAACACCAAGCATCGGTAGAATTGCCACAGATAAAATGATAATCCCCATACCACCTAAAAGCTGCGTTTGCTGGCGATAATACAAAATGCTCTTAGGTAATGAATCAAGACCATGAATAACTGTAGCACCCGTGGTGGTAAACCCAGAAATTGATTCAAACACTGCATCAGAAAAGCTCAAATGCAAGCCATTTGACAGCATATAAGGAATCGCACCATAAAATCCAAGCACTGACCAAATAGCAATCACGACAATAAACCCGTCTTTAACCGTCAGTTGTTTTTTCGATTTCGAGCTAAGCGCCCAAAAAACAAGCCCTGAGATCAATGTAATTAAAAAGCTCGATAAAAAAGGTTCGCTATTATGTTCATGATAAACCCAGCTGACGATGATGGGGGTTAACATCGTCAAACTAAAGAACATCAGCAACATGCCTAATACTTTAAAAATAGGGCCTGGGCGCATAAATTTGCCTTACGGTTGTACATGGTATAGGTTTTTGTTAGGCATTCTAGTATAATCGCCAACAAAATAGAAACAACAACTTAGATAAGTTATGTCCATTATTCTTAAAATGCTGCACCTTTTTGACAATAAAAAGCAACGTGAATACGTCAGTAACGCCGGTGATTTCCTTGCCAATTACGATCGCGATTTCCCAACACGCTCACAATCACAAAAAAAAGAGGCGCAAAAGCATCGTAATATTTTCAATCGGAAAACAGATGGATTTTCGCTTTAAACATTACTCAAAATTGGAAACCCGAGTTCCTCTCGGGTTTTGTAATACACTTCAGCGACTCCTCGTGAGAGTGTGCGCACACGTAAGATGTAGCGCTGGCGCTCAGTGGCTGAGATTGCATGACGCGCATCTAGTAAATTAAATGTATGAGACGCTTTAAGCATCATCTCATAAGCAGGTAATGCCAAGCCTTTTTCTAATAGGCGCGCACTTTCTTTCTCAAGAAAATCAAACTCGCTAAATAAGTGCTCAACATCGGCTTCTTCAAAGTTGTATTGTGACATCTCGCGTTCATTTTGTTGAAACACATCGCGATAATACACAGGTCCCATTGCCGTATTTGCCCACAGTAAATCATACATACTATCAACATTTTGCAAATACATTGCTAAACGCTCAAGTCCATAGGTAATCTCACCAGTAACGGGTTTGCACTCTAAGCCACCAACCTGTTGGAAATAAGTAAATTGTGTCACCTCCATACCATTTGCCCAGACTTCCCAACCTAGGCCCCAAGCACCTAAGGTAGGCGACTCCCAATTATCTTCAACAAAACGAATATCATGCTCTAATGGATCGATGCCTAAAACGCGCAATGACCCCAAGTATAACTCTTGTAATTCTTTCGGTGATGGTTTCATCACCACTTGAAATTGATAATAGTGCTGCCCACGGTTAGGGTTCTCACCATAGCGACCATCGGTTGGGCGACGCGATGGTTGCACATACGCTGCATTCCAGCTCTCAGGACCAATCGCTCTTAAAAAAGTTGCCGGGTGAAAGGTGCCAGCACCTACTTCCATATCCAATGGTTGCAGGATCATACAACCTTTTTCTGCCCAATATTGCTGAAGTTTGAAAATAATATCCTGAAAACTAAGCATTAGCGATTATCCACATTCATCACATCAAAATTGCGCTAAAGTATATATTAGTCATCAAGTATTTTATAGTGTTTATCTAACCTTGATGCCAATTTGCAATCTTGTTCTACCGCTTAGGTTCAAATATCGTTATAATCGCTTGCGGAAAATTGAGTTAAATGAAACATGCCCTTGCCCGTAGGGGCGTATTGCATACGCCCGAGTGTTGCATATGCCCTTTTACGGCAACCACCTTATGCAATACCCTGTCATGCTAAAGAAGTTAAATAAATAGGTACAAAAGGTAAAAACAAATATGACACAAACACATACCGCAAAAGCGCTATTTACCACACCAAGTCTTATTGGTCAAAAAGTCACCGTTAAAGGCTGGCTAAGAAGTCGTCGCGACTCAAAAGCCGGACTTTCTTTTCTTGCCATTCACGATGGCTCATGCTTTGATCCCATTCAGGCGATTGCTGACAGCACACTTACTAATTACCAATCAGAGATCTTAAGTCTAACTAAAGACTGTGCGCTTGAAGTAACGGGCACATTGGTTGCATCACAAGGTCAAGGACAAAGCGTTGAAATCCAAGCTGATAAGGTAATTATTCATGGCTGGATTGATAATCCTGAAACCTATCCGGTATCACCAAAACGTCATACCATGGAGCACTTAAGAGAACATGCGCATTTACGCGTACGCACTAACTTGATCGGTGCGGTTTCTCGTATGCGTCATACCTTAGCCAATGCCATTCATAACTTTTTTAATGATGAGGGCTTTTTCTGGGTTAACACGCCCATTTTAACCTCAAATGACTGTGAAGGTGCTGGTGAGTTATTTCGTGTTTCAACATTAGATCAGTTGAATTTACCTAAAAACGATCAAGGCAAGGTCGATTACACCCAAGACTTTTTTGGTCGTGAGACATTCCTAACCGTTTCTGGACAATTAAATGTCGAGACCTATTGCATGGCATTATCCAAAGTCTATACCTTTGGTCCAACATTCCGTGCGGAAAACTCAAATACCTCACGTCATTTGGCTGAGTTTTGGATGGTTGAGCCTGAGTTTGCCTTTGCTGATCTCAATGATGATGCTGACTTGGCTGAAAAACTCTTAAAATCAGTGATTAAAACCATTATGCAAGAGCGTCAAGATGATCTAAAGTTTTTTGATCAGTTTATGGAAAAAGGCTTGCTGGATAAGTTAAACTCTGTGGTTAATAATGACTTTATCCGCGTTGAATATACCGATGCCATTGAGATCTTAAAAACTTGTGGCAAGGCATTTGACTATCCAGTTGAATGGGGCTTGGATCTACAATCTGAGCATGAGCGCTTTTTGTGTGAAGAGCATTTCAAATCCCCAGTCGTCTTAATGAACTATCCAAAGGATATCAAAGCCTTTTATATGCGCTTAAATGACGATAATAAAACCGTTGCAGCAATGGATGTACTGGTGCCTGGTATTGGTGAGATTATCGGCGGTAGCCAACGTGAAGAGCGCTTTGAGATACTTGATCAGCGCATTGCTGAAACCGGTGTCGATGCCGAAGGCTTATATTGGTATCGTGATTTGCGCCGCTATGGCACCGTACCACATTGTGGCTTTGGTCTTGGTTTTGAGCGTCTATTGGGATATATCACTGGTGTGCCGAATATTCGTGATGTGATCCCATTTCCACGCACGCCAGGTAATGCGAAGTTTTAATTCGCTTTAACCCCCTCACCCGAGCAGCTTAAGCTGCACGAGAGATCCCGGGGATCACGAGAGGCAATCAACCTCTCATCAATAAATTTAGCGATTCTTTTTTTAACTTGCGAATCCAACCCATTGAATTGTTTTTCTGCTTTCTTGTCAAAAACAACCCTCCACATTATAGATTATTTACCTTTTTTATCGACCCCCATGAGACAACAGAACTACGCCCAGCTTTAAGATCCTCTAATGCCTTTTCAGCTAGATAAATATCTTCTAAATCTTCAATTTTGGACTCAACAGCTTCACGAATATAGTAAGAGATTGTTCTACCAGTTTCTTTGGCTAGATAAGCCAATCTATCTTGTATTTCTGCATTAAATCTGACATTTGCCATCATAATCACCTCTAGTTTACGTAAGTCACTA
>JAQCCA010000002.1 GCA_027621155.1 Pseudomonadota bacterium
CGCATTCTGGTTCGCAAGCAAATGCTGCCGTTTATTTTGCGCTTTTGCAACCAGGAGACACTGTGCTTGGCATGTCTTTAGCGCATGGTGGACATTTAACACATGGCGCTAAGGTCAGTTTCTCAGGGAAATTATTCAATGCCATTCAATATGGTTTAGATCCACAAACCGGTGATATTGATTATGCAGAAGTGGCGCGTTTAGCGAAAGAGCATAAACCAAAGATGATTATCGCCGGATTCTCTGCATTTTCAGGGATTGTTGATTGGGCGCGCTTTAGAAAAATCGCCGATGAAGTCGGGGCTTATTTGATGGTTGATATGGCGCATGTTGCAGGTTTAATTGCTGCAGGTGTTTATCCAAATCCCGTTCCATTTGCTGATGTGGTGACTAGTACAACACATAAGACATTGCGTGGACCACGTGGTGGAATTATTTTGGCTAAGTCAAACCCCGAGCTTGAGAAAAAATTCCAATCAATTGTTTTCCCTGGCACACAAGGTGGACCATTGATGCATGTCATCGCTGCCAAAGCAGTTGCCTTTAAAGAAGCATTGCAACCTGAGTTTAAAACTTATCAGCAACAAGTGGTTAAGAATGCTAAAAAAATGGCAGAAGTGTTAATGTCGCGTGGTGTTGATGTCGTCTCAAAGGGCACTGAGAATCATTTGATTTTAATTGATCTAATCAGTAAAGGTATTACAGGTAAAGATGTTGAAGCTGCTTTGGGACGCGCAAATATCACTGTTAATAAAAATTCAGTGCCGAATGATCCACGTTCTCCTTTTGTCACCAGTGGCTTACGCATTGGTACACCGGCCATTACCACGCGTGGTTTAAAAGAAGATGAGTGTGCGCAAATCGCGCATTGGATGTGTGACATTATCGATGATCTTGGCAATGAAGCAAAAGAGCAGGAAATCAAACAAAAAGTTGTAGCACTTTGTGCTAAATTCCCTGTTTATTCAGAAGACAAAGCAACTGAATCTGCGTAGCTAAGTACCAATGCAAATATTATCAGGTATTTTTTGGATTCTCGGATCAAGTCCGAGAATGACCACGAATCGTCATATTCGGGCTTGACCCGAATATCCATTATTACCAAAAACTATTATTTAGGTACTTCTTTCTGCTCAGGATGATAATACTTTGGGGTAAAGTTAATCCCATATTTTACATACATCCACATTTTAGAGACAAAGGCTTGTAACTCAGGTGGATGCATACTTAATACATACATTTTCTTAATCATGGCTTCTGTTGGGTTAACGTTAGGGTCTTTGAATAAATCATTCAAATATTGACTGTTATCAACAACACCGTTGGGTTGATAAATATAATTGCTATTCATTGCAGCAACATAAGGATCCATATTAAAGTTTAAAAAAGCATAGGCAGCATCAAGGTTTTTAGCACCCTTAGGAATCATCAGCATATCAAACCAGATATTTGTTCCTTCTGCGGGTAAGACATATTTTAAGATTTGATCGGGGTTGATCTCTTTAGCGCGCTCAACCGAACGGACAACGTCACCTGAGTAGCCCATAACGACGCATAAATTACCGGCAGTAAAGTCATTTTGATATTTATTGCTGTCAAAGTATTTGATATAAGGACGCACATTTTTTATTAAATACAGCGCTGCTTTTTCATAAGCTGCCTTATCAGTGGTGTTAGGGTCAATGCCTGCATAGTAAAAATAATTGCCAAATACCTGTTCAGGCTCATCAAGCATTGAAACGCCACATTTGGATAGCGTTTTAAGATACTTTGGATCAAATAAGTATTTCCAGCTGTTTGGCACAACAGAGTGTCCAAAGACTTTGGCGACTTCTTTGACATTATAGGCAATGCCCGTCGTACCATAGGTATAGACAACAGCATAATTATTACCGGGGTCATTAATCTCAGAAATCTTATCATAAATGGCTTTATTGCGATGTGCCCAGTTGGGCAGTTTGCTTTTATCAAGCTGAATGAGCGCATGTGATTTGATCTCACTTGGTAGGTAAAGTGCACCTTGCTCAATAACATCAAACCCAGAGGCACCAGTCATCACCTTGGCGCGTGTCATATTATCATCGGTGGTATAGCTTAAACGCACACGGGTATTAGAAAGCTTGCTAAAGCATGGGATAAGATCCGGTGACATATAATCTGCCCAATTTGTAAAGTTAAGCGTCTTTTTGGTTTTAAATGGGGTAATGGGTGAGCTTAATAATTTTTCATTACATTGAAAATCAGCAGCAGCCAGTAAGCCAGAACAGCCAATAAATAGTGCAACAATATATGAAGTCTTTTTAAGTTTCGTCAATAACATAACAAAGCCCGCAAAGTTATAAAATTAAAATATTGGGCTATTGTAGCGATAAGTGACAGCACTTGATAGAACTTATTGTTTGTTATGCTGTTTAATGAAAATATTTAGCAACTAAGTGATTTCAGTGATACTCATTAGGAAGCTAATCTGATTGGAGCGGGAAACGAGGTTCGAACTCGCGACCCCAACCTTGGCAAGGTTGTGCTCTACCACTGAGCTATTCCCGCTTGAATATGGCGCACCCGGAAGGATTCGAACCTCCGACCGCCTGGTTCGTAGCCAGGTACTCTATCCAGCTGAGCTACGGGTGCGTATTGAGTTTTTAACTGTTTCGTGAAAACGAGGTGCATGATAGTGCTTTGCTGCACCCCTGTCAATGTCAAAGTAAAGATAAATTAAAAATATTTGGCTTTTTTTGCTTTGAAATTAACAGCTGTTTTATTGTTGATCATTGCTGTTTAAACTTGCGCCACTAAACGCAGTTCATTCAACACTTTGGTCATAATGCTAAGTGCTTGAGTGAGCTCATTATCACTGATATTCAAAGGACACAATAGCCGTAAAACATGTTTATGACTGCCTGAGCTTAATAAAATCAATCCATGATGCAATGACTGATCAATAAAGCGCTTTAGCATCGTTGGGTTGGGTTGATTATTATGATCGATAAACTCAATACCGATCATCGCACCAAGTCCTCTGACATCACCAATAAAGTCACAGGTTTTCTTATGCTCATTAAAAAAGTCACGTAATACTTGACCAAGGTGCATAGCTTGATCAGCAAGATTTTCTTCTTTAAATATTTCAAGAGAAGCAAGTGCTGCGGCACATGCAATAGGATTGCCTGAATTAGTACCACCCAAGGATGCTGTGGGCATGTCTTTAAGCAGGGATTTTTTGATGGTTAGTGCACTTAATGGTAAGCCAGAAGCCAGTGATTTACCCATCACTAAAATATCGGGGGCACAATGATAATGTTCCATCGCAAAAAGCTTACCCGTGCGACAAAAGCCACTTTGGATCTCGTCAGCAATCATCACAATTCCATGCTCATTGCAAAGGTGGCGCAAATATTGCATAGCTTCAATACTTGCCGGAATAAAGCCACCTTCGCCAAGCTCAGGCTCGATAATAATCGCAGCAATATCCTCTAACGCAACCTGATTCGCGATTAAATCATTAATTAATGATTTAAAGTGATTAAGATCGCAATTCATGTCAGGGTAGGGCAGGCGATAAATGTTATTAAAAAGCTCACCAAAACCCTGTTTATAAGGTTTGACTTTAGCAGTTAAAGACATGCTCATAAAGGTTCGACCATGGAAAGCGCCGTCAAAGCAAAGTACGGCTTGGCGCTTTGTGGAGAAGCGCGCAACTTTAATGGCATTCTCAACTGCTTCAGTACCACTATTGCAAAGCATGGTTTGCTTTGCAAAGTCACCAGGCGTTAAGGTATTTAAGGCTTGAGCAAGCTTTAAATAAGGCTCATGAATCATCACATGAAAGCATGGCTGGATAAATTCATTGGCTTGCTTGGTGATCGCTTCAACCACTTTGGGATGATTGTGCCCGATGTTCATAGCGCCAATACCTGCGGCAAAGTCGACATAGGTTTTACCATTAACATCAGTTAAGGTTGCACCTTGTGCCTTTTTAACGCATAGCTTGGTATTATTACCAAGTGCTTGAGGAACCTCGCTTTCACGTAGTTGCCATAATGATTCGTTATTCATCATAACCTCGATTATGCATTAACATTAGTGCTTTCAAAGATCTTATCAGCAGAAGCTGCCACAAATCCTTGATAAAGCTTACCTGTGTGATCTGGGTAGCGTTTAGCAAATTCATAATAGCAGCATGGAATTTCCTTTTCGCCTTCAGTAAACTCAACCTTAATCATGCCTGATTTAGTACTTGATTGTTCAAGCAAATCGCGAGGTGTACCCTTGACTTCACCGCCTGAGCTATTTAAATCAAAGCCTTGACCTTTAAGGAAAGTATTGACTTCATGGACTTCATCAAACTGATCTAACGCATTGATGAAAACGGTAAAGTGATTCGCTCTAAACCCAAAGACATAGAACCATGCTGCATATTCAGATTCAGCTAATAGTTTTTGGTAAACTTCATGACTTGGTTTGCCCCAAGAATTGCCAGATAGTAATAACTTTTGAGGGTGATCAAGCAAAGCTTGAGGGATTTTGTCAATGCACTCTTTAATGGTTTGTTGTGCGAAAGGACTTAACTGTTCAAGTAATAACTGGCTGATAAAAATTTTAGGCTGTGATGAGTCGCTATACTCATAATGCTTAGCATAAAGTTTCTTGGCTTCAAAATGATAATCACCATTTTCAAAATAGCCTTCAGCAATAAAAGGTTTAGCTAATACATCAAGATTAATACGTGGATCATTAATCGTTCGTAGTGCAATATGGTCATTAATCACTTGTGCATTATGATCACAAAAAAGATCATAAATTTTCTGCACATGTGGGTTTGTGTCAACGTATTGTTGCCATAAGTCGTCTAAAATGATGATATGTGACATGGTTATTCTCCTACTCTGTAAGTGAAAATTTGATTCCTTGTGCAAGAGGTAATTCCTTGCTCCAATTCATGGTAACGGTTTGGCGACGCATATAGGCTTTCCATGCGTCAGATCCAGCTTCACGCCCGCCACCGGTGTGTTTCTCGCCACCAAAAGCGCCACCAATTTCAGCGCCTGATGTACCAATGTTGACATTGGCAATACCGCAATCACTGCCGGCATATGATAAAAATTGTTCAGAATGATCAATACGTTGCGTGAAAATGGCAGATGATAAGCCGTGATCGACTTGGTTATTGATTTTAATTGCATGCTCAATATCATCAAATGGCATCACAAATAAAATAGGGCAGAAGTTCTCTTGATTAACAATATCCCAGTCAGGTTTAGCTTCGATGATTGTCGGCTCGACATAGTTGCCTGGCTTGTTAATCACATTGCCACCAAAAAGGATATTGCCACCTAACTCTTTAGCGCGAGCAACTGCTTTTTGATAAATCCCAACAAGGTTTTGATCAATCAAAGGTCCCATAAGGTTGTTAGTATCTAGTGGATCACCAACAGTGATTTGCTTGTAGGCATTTTGTAGGCGTTTGATAACATCTTTATAGATGTTCTGGTGTACAAGCAAACGACGTAATGATGTACAGCGTTGTCCCGCTGTGCCAACTGCACCAAAGACAACGGCAGGAATCGCTAATTTTAAATCAGCAGATTCATCAATGATTGCGGCATTATTACCACCTAATTCAAGCAGTGATTTACCAAAGCGCTCAGCAACACGTGCACCAACCTCGCGTCCCACGGCAGTGGAGCCGGTGAATGACATCAGTGCTATGCGCTGATCAGCAACCAGTGCTTTAGAAACATCAACACTTTTTGAAACCACGGATGTGAAGACATTCGGGAAGTTATGTGCTTTGGTCACGCGATCACAAATCTCTTGAATTGCTAAGGCACAAAGTGGTGTTTTAGGTGAGGGATTCCAAACAACTGTATTACCACAAATTGCCGCAATAAAAGCATTCCATGACCAAACAGCGACAGGGAAGTTATACGCTGAGATCACACCGACAACACCAAGCGGGTGCCATTGTTCAAACATGCGATGATCTGGACGCTCTGAATGCATTGATTTGCCATACAGCATACGCGCCTGACCAACGGCAAAATCAGCCATATCAATCATCTCTTGTACTTCGCCATCACCTTCTTGTTTGGATTTACCCATTTCAAGGGATACAAGACTGCCTAATTGGTCTTTATGCTTTCTTAACTCTTCACCAATTAAACGCACGAGTTCAGCGCGTTGTGGCGCTGGGATCTTGCGCCATTTTGTAAACGCATTTTGCGCTTCAGTAATGGTTTGCTGTAAATGTGACACACCTAAGCTTGGCACCTTAGCCAATAACTCATTATTGGCAGGGTTGAAGCTTTCAATATATTCACCAGTGTTGTGCTTGGCAGCGTATTGGCTTAGTTGTTCTGTGTAGCTTGTCATGCAAGTCATTGTATTATGTTCTCCAATTTCGTTGATTACATTTAGATATATTCTCTTTTGCTTGGATTAGTAGCAAGCTCAGGCTTTGGGTTGTCAGCGCAGTTGTCTAAAAAATTATAGCGATAGTAATGCCCAAAGCGATTATCCATCATTTGTGCCAAGGTAATATCTTCTTGCTTAGCAAAACCTGCTTTAAAATGCGCTTGTTTTAATGCAAGGTCAATGGTGACACATAGACCACAGGCTGTTGTTAATTGCAAAGCACTCCACTTTTGTCCAAAGGCTTCTTGTGAGTGGTATTTCTTAGCAAAATGACGTTCACTATAAACGCCATTAATTGTGCCTTCAACAGAAACATAGACCAAGACCACATCGTCTTCAACGCGCGGAATGGCATTGTTGAATATCTCACATAAAAGCTCTTGTTTGTTCTTAAGCTTAAGGTCATTAATTAAGAAGCGTAACTTCTCACAATGTCCTGGGTAACGCACACTTTTGTAGTTGATATTACGTACTTTTCCTTTATAAGTGTCTTTGAGTGAGCCAATACCGCCTGAGGTATTAAATGCTTCATACGTTAGCCCATCAATTTTAATTGTCTCAAGATCATCAAGTGGCTCGATCGTAACATTTTTGAAATCTTCAATTGCTTCACATGGCTTGACATATTCATTGATCAAGCCTTCGGTTGACCAAGTCAGTGCATATTGCAGTGGGTGGCTGATATTAACCGGTAGCGCACCCACACGCATTTTGACTGTTTCGGCTTCATCAAAAAGCTTAACAAGATCATTAGTGACAACACTGATAAAGCCAGGTGCTAAACCGCATTGTGGCGCGAAAACTTTGTCGCTATTTTGCGAAAGTGTCTCAACATATTTTGTTGTTTCAACATCTTCAGTTAGATCAAAATAATTGGTATCACAAGCTTTCGCCATTTCAGCTACTTTTTTGGTTAAGAAATAAGGCAGAGCAGCAGCTAGTGCCGTAATGTTATGCTCTTTGATATACGCTTTAACATTATCTTCTTTCATAATGTCCAATACGCAGTGTGTTAGGTTATGCGCCTGTTTACCAAGGGTTAAAGGCTTTCTATCGGCTTGAATATCAGCAATATGCACATGATAATCACCACTTGATGCAAGCATAGCACCAGTAAGTAAACCTACTCTACCACTACCAAATATAAGTATATTGATCATTAGAATCCTCCTTTTGCTTTGTATTTACGTTGCTTATCTTAAATTTAAGAATAGGCTGCTTTAATGTTTTTTGGTTAATAAGTTTCATTTAAGCGCATCCTTTTCGCCGAAATAGTTATTAATGATACCTAAATGATGAAGTTATTTTACATATTGACAGTATTGTTGCAATCAAAATTCAGCAAAATTTAACACGCTTTTTTCGTAAAAGCGCTTTATCTTCACTATGCTAAGAGCATTGTTTGTTATTTGAACTTTTTATGCATAGACGTTTGGGTTTTTCTTTGGTCATTCTGTTGCTATTGCTTATCACAATGCATGGGCTTTGGGTGCTTTATGGCTATGCTAAGAAATATCCTGAGAATCAATTAAATAAGAAAATCATGATTGAGGGTGTTGTTGCTAGTTTGATTGATCGTGATAAAGCGGTCAGTAAATTTCTGTTTGCAACAAAGGATGGTTTGATTCGCTTGAGTTTGTATCCAAATAAAAACCTAAAACCATGGCAGTTAACGCCAGGTTCGCGTTGGCGCTTATATGTTAAATTACAAATGGCAAAAGGCTTTAGTAATCCAGGGGTTTTTAACTATGCCAATTGGCTTAAACGTCAGCAAGTTAAGGCAGTTGGTTATGTGAGCACAACTGAAAAAGCACAATTTCGCGGGATCGATTATCGCTATTTTGTTGAGCGCTTGCGTTATCGGATTGAACGCATACTGCAAAAAACGATTAAAGATAAACAATTAAGAGCATTAGCTAGTGCATTGTTAATAGGTAATAAAAATGAACTTACGCTTGAGGATAAGCGCCTTTTTCAGCAAACAGGCACATCACACCTGATTGCGATCTCAGGGCTTCATATCGGCATGATTGCATTATTTGCTTTTTGTTTATTACGCGTTTTATGGTCTTGCTCAGTGCGTTTATGCCAGTGGTTGCCAGCGCAAAAGGCAGGATTGATTGCCGCTGTTATCAGTGCCTTTGGTTATAGTTTATTAGCCGGTTTTGCTATCCCTACGGAACGCGCTTTTATTATGGTGCTTGTTTTTTCTGTTGGGCTTTTTATCAATCGCAAGATCAATAGCTTTTATTTATTGCTTATGGCGGGCGTTATTATTGTCTTGTGGCAGCCTTTGTCGTTATTTGAACCAGGATTTTGGCTATCATTTATGGCAGTTTTCTTTTTAATTATAATTAATCGCAGCTTATTATCACTTGCTAAGTTTAAGCGGTATCTTTTGATTCAATTATTGTTAATGATTCTGCTAATTCCGCTGACTATTTTCTGGTTTCAAGGTTTTAGTATGGTTGGCGTTATTGCCAATTTGGTTGCAATTCCATGGGTGAGCTTTTTAGTGGTGCCAAGCTTGTTTATTAATCTGCTGTTATTATTATTCGGCATAAATCTTTGGTTTATCAGTGCGTATTTTATTCAATTTTTGGTGCTATGGCTTAATCTTCTACCTGTTGATATGTTGTTCTTTTATTGGCATAGCATCTCAATGTTAGCGGTGATTAGTGCAGTTATTGGCTTAACGTTGCTGCTTTTCCCTTTACCATGGTATTTACGTGTATTAAGTATTGCACTCTTTCTGCCAATTTTTCAAAAAGCGCGCTTATCTTCAGATGTGGCGTTTAAAATGACCGTTCTTGATGTTGGGCAAGGTCTGGCAATTGTGATTCAAACGCCAGAGACGGTCGTTGTTTATGATACTGCAGGTGGCAATGGTAAGAAATTTATTATCGCTGAGCAAACGCTTATCCCTTATCTTAAACATCAAGGTATTCATCATATCGATACGCTCATTATCAGTCACAAAGATAAAGATCACAGTGGTGGTTTGGAGCATATGCTTAATGAATTTACGGTAACGAATATATTCAGTAATGAAAAGATCAGTGATGTTAATTCAGAAATTTGTCATGAGAGTTTACAGTGGCAAGTTCATGGTGTGAGTTTTCAATTTCTGACTGCTAATCATCTTAAGGGTAACAATGGCTCTTGTGTGTTAAAGGTAAATTTTAATGATCAATCCGTTTTGTTAACGGGCGATATTTACAAAACAGCTGAGCGTCATCTACTTAATAATCATCGCAGATTATTGCCATCGACTATTTTGCTTGCACCGCACCATGGCAGCTCAAGTTCGTCATCTAAAGACTTTATTGAAGCAGTGAGCCCAAAATACGTGATTTTTAGCAGTGGCAAGCATGATGGCTTTAAACATCCGCATAGTGAAGTGGTGCAAAATTATCAAGCTGCAGGTATAAAAATATTAAATACCGCACAAAATGGTGCAATCACGGCTATATTTAAAGATAATGGCGAGCTAGTGATAGAAACAAATAAAACTGAAGAAGAGTAAATAATTGGAGTTACGCATTTTTTAAAAAACTATGATTTAGAAACACCCCGTCAGTCTGCGACTGCCACCCCTCTTGCAAAGAGGGGAATTGGGCAATGGTGATTTTATATTCCCCTCTTAGAAAGAGGGGTGCCGAACTTGTGAGGCGGGGTGTTAAAATAGAAAAAATGTGGGGCTCCAGCTAAAACAAAACTAAAAGAAAAAACTGGAGAGCAGGTGTGAAAAGAGTATGGCATATTGCAGTTGGGGTCGTGCTGTTGCTATTGTTGATTATTAATACGATTATTTTTGGCGCACCGGTGATTATATTGTCATTGTTGAAATTAATTCCGCAAAGGGCTTGGCAAAATACGGTGGGGAAAATGTTAATGTTCTTGGCAACGTCGTGGATGACAATTAATAATAGAGTCAGCTTATGTCTTTTGCCGACAAAATATATTGTCAGTGGTTATCAGGATTTTAGTATGTGTCGCTCGTATTTGATTTTAAGCAATCATCAAAGTTGGCTTGATATCGTTGTATTGCAGCAGGTGTTTTTAAATAAAATCCCCTTTGCCAAGTTCTTTATGAAAAAAGAGCTTATCTATGTGCCAATCATTGGTATTGCCTGTTGGGCGTTGGATTTCCCATTAATGAAACGTTATTCAAAACACTATCTTAAAAAACACCCTGAGAAGAAAGGTCAAGATTTGCTGGAGACAAGACGTGCTTGTCAACGTTTTAAAAATCGCCATGTATCAGTTGTTAATTTTGTTGAGGGGACGCGTTTCACCCCGCAAAAGCATGCCAAAGGTGGTAAGCAATTTAAGCATTTATTACAGCCCAAAGCCGGAGGTGTTGCCCTTGCGTTAGATGTCTTAGGTGATAAGATCAAAGGGGTTTTAAATGTAACCATTGTATATCCTGAAAATTTCCCGAGTTTTTGGGATTTTCTATGTGGCGTTATTCATGAAGTGCATATTCATATTGAATTGATTGAGCCAGAGGATATTCCGTATCAAAATTATTATCAAGATGATGTGGCAAAGATGTGCTTTCAAGCTTGGATTAATGCGCTGTGGCAGCAAAATGATGTCATGATGAGTAAAATATTAGAAGATAAATCACTTAACATTAACAACACAAAACAGTAAGATGTGCGCCATAATTTGGACGAACCCACTGTTACAGGTGTCAAAATGTTAATTAGTAAGCCAAAGAGTCAAGAGATGTCAGAATTAGAATACAAAAGATATATGTGTGTGGTATGTGGTTGGATTTATGACGAGGCAGAAGGCTGGCCAGAAGATGGTATCCACCCCGGAACCAAGTGGGAAGATATTCCTGATGACTTTGAATGCCCTGATTGTGGCGTCGGTAAAGAAGACTTTGAGATGATGGAGATCTAATTATCATCCATTTTAATAAGCCGATCTTCGAGAAAGTCGAGGTTGATGGCTTAGCATTTATTATTAAACGCGATGATTTAATTCATCCGCTATTCTCAGGCAATAAGGCTTATAAGATTTATTGGCTTATCAAGCATATCAAGCGTAATCCACACATCAACAAAATCGTATCTTTTGGTGGTGCGCAATCCAATTATATGTTGGCATTAGCACAATTTTGCGCTTTGCATAAATTGTCCTTTGATTATTGGTTAAAACCATTACCTAAGACATTAAAAAACATGCCGTTTGGTAATTACAAAGAGGCGTTATCACTTGGGATGGAAGCTTGTGTTGCTGATCAAACGTTAACTTTGGCACATGTTAAAAGCCACTATAAGAGAGACTCAGATACCTTATTTTTAGCGCAAGGTGGTGCAGATAGGCGTGCTGCAGAAGGCTTAAAACTATGTGCCAAGGAAATTAATGCTTACCTTAAATCACGCAATATAAGCCAAGCGAGTATTGTTATTGCTTCCGGTACGGGGGTGAGTGCATTGTATTTACAACAGCATGTCGATCAGGCTTATCAAGTGTATACCGTGGCTTGCGTTGGTGATAAGGATTATTTATATGGTCAAATGAATGAGTTGTCTCAAGGAATACGGTGCTTACCAACAATACTATCACCTTTAAAGAAGTATCAGTTTGGGACTTGCTATCCTGAGCATTTGGCAATGTATTATAAACTTAAAGAGCAAACGGGCATTGAGTTTGACTTGTTGTATGACCCATTAACGTGGCAGGTAATGCTTGAGTTTTATCATGAATTGCCTCAACCCATTATCTATCTGCACTGTGGAGGTGTTAGTGGTAATGAGAGCATGCTTAAGCGCTATCATTATTTAACTGAGAGATGATGATCTAGAAATAAGCAATTTCTATCAATGCCTTATGGCTAATCTCGCACATTAGATTAGCTTATTTCGTTTTTTGTCAGCTTAAATCCAAAAAACACTATTTTTTTTGATAACTTACTTGCGAAAAAAGCAACTGTGAGCTAGCTTTCTAATACAGCAAGCTCAAATGCTTATTGTCCCTGCCTCAAAAAATAAAATTGAACAATTATTTACGATTAACAAACATAAAATAAAGAGGAGAATTATGATGGACATTGAACAAATTAAAAAAATGAGAAAACAAAAAGGTTTCTCATTGATTGAATTACTAATTGTAATTGCGATTATTTCGATTTTAACTGCGATTGCGATTCCGATGTATACTAGTTATACATCAAAAGCTAAAACATCTGAAGCGTATGCATTTATTGGCTCGGACAAAGCATACGTAGCGGAACAGATAAATGCGAAAAATATCTTATCGGGTACTCCTTCAGGTCTTTCAACTGAAGGCGGTACTAAAACTGGGAAATATGGCTCTGTAGCAACGGATTCGGCGGGTCAAATTACTTATACTTTCTCAAGTTCAGCAGGGACCGCTTTAGATGGTGGTACTGTTGTTTTGGCTCCAACAGTTTCCTCAACAGGTGTTACCTGGGCTTGTACTAGTACAGCGCCGACTGCTGGGGCTTACGAGTCAGAGCCTTGTGATGCTATAACTAATCAGTAAGGTTAATTAGTTACCTATAGAGTGATGCTGTAGTAATTAAACAGTACCCAGAGGCAAAGAAGGGGTAATAATGAGAATGCCATCATCAATAGATGGCTTTTTTTTTGCATGCTATTTTTGGTCTCTTGATGATCGTTCATAGCTTGCGGCATAAACGATAGTAAAAGCCCCATAGCAAAGATCAAGCTCAATTGACTCAATTGTAGTTTAAATATAATACTTACTAGTGCATGTGTCATGCCAGCTAATACACTGGCAAACGCAACAAAATACAAAGTTGATTTTTTATGATCTTGCATATACTCACAAGCGCGACGGAAAGCGCGTAAGCCAACGAATAAGAAGCAAGCAAGTCCAATAACTCCCCATTGGCAAGCAATGGTTAGGATAATATTATGCGGATAGTCTCTTAGATAATACAGCGCGTTTAATTCGCCAACGCCAAGAAGGGGGTAGTGTGCGGCTAATGCCAATGATTTCGCCCATAAGCTCCAACGATCCTGATTGGCAAAAATATTGCGTGCAAGAACAGTTTCACCGCCAACAATGCTTTGAATAATATAAAAAAGCAGGGCACCAATAATGAGTGCCAAGACTTGCCAACCAAGAAAACGTATCAGTATTTTATGGTTTAAAGCACCAAGAACAACCGTGATAACAATATACTCAAGGATTAAAGCGCGTGAGCTATGCGCAATTATGACAAACCAAAGAGACGACATGGCAATTAAGCTTAATACTTTAAATGCAAGGCTATAATTATGGCTTAATAACGGTAAGCATAAAATTGGCAAAAACCAAGTAGCAAAATGATCAAAAAATCGCGGATTAGCAAAGTTAAATTGACGCAAAAAAAACTCAGGGAAGTTAAACTGTGCGATTTTTGGTGGGAAATAAAAGTGCGCAAGTAACACATTGAGTATCAGCACAAATAAGTAGCTAATAGCGCAAATAATCACAGCGCCAATAAGCCAGCGAACATGATCAGAGAATCGACTAAAGTAATATGCTAAGAATAGCACGCTAAGTAGTAGTGTGATATCGATTGATATGCCTTTAAATGCAGTCGCTGGATGAAATGCCAAGCTTGCTGAGATAACACCAATGCAAAAGAATAAGATGATCAGACTTTTGATCCAAGTGGAAAGCGCATGAAATGTGGCTAAAATGCCATTTCGCGCATCACGACTTGCAGTAAATAAAATTAAAATCACAATCCAACAAAAAAGGGCAGTAATCCCGCGCCAAACATAGAGCATTAATGTATTTTCCATTGAGATTTTCATCATACCAATCGGATTCCAAAAGACCATAATCAGTCCGATAAGCATCACGCCATAGATAAAGTGCTCAGTGTTATTGGATGAAAGAAGTTTTTTGTTTAGCATATTGTATATTTCCTGTCTTATGTTCTTACTTATTGGAGTTACGAGCTTTTGCTATTTCAACACCCCGCCTCGCAAGCTCGGCACCCCTCTTGCGAAGAGAGGAATATAAAATTACCATTGCCTAATTCCCCTCTTTGCAAGAGGGGTGGCAGCCGTAGGCTGACGGGGTGTTATAAAAGTCATCGTTTTTTCTAAAATACCTAGATTTAAGCGACTACTATAGTTAGATCCTTGTTTTGTTTTTGGGCTTAAACAAAGCAAATCCAAACCAGCTAATACTTGCCAGTATAATTCCAAGGATCAAGCCGATAATCACGCACCCTGTTATTAGTGGCATAAAAATACTATGGATATGCGTGATCATCTGATGCCAAGCAAAGTTATCTTCATGGAAGAGTGGAGTTTTATTTAGCATAAAACAACCAAATAAATACGCTCCGTACATCATTGGCAGCATGGTAATGGGATTGCTGATCCATACTAATGCGACGGCAATAATCAAGTTAGCACGTAAAAAAAGTGCCAAGATTGCCGCCGGTACCATTTGAAATGGCATTGGCATCATACACATGAAACCACCAATAACGCAGGCTTTGCTGACACTGCTTTTATCAAATTGCCATAAGAAATTATGATGCATGTGTTTGTGTAAAAAGCGCAACCATTTATGTTCTTTCAATTCCTCTTTGCTAGGCAACCATTTGCGCTTCACGATGTATTTCCATTATTCATAAACTTGGGAAATCATAGCAAAAAGCGATGATAAAAGCTGTTGAACACTGGCAAAAAAATAAAAAATCTATCCGTCATGCTAAGATCTCTTTAGTGCAAAAAATCTTGCTTAAAATGACTTTTTTGTGTATTTTGTTTTGGTTTTTTGAAGTGGATCATGCAAGGTTATGATCGTGTTGTGGGTCTATGTGTTAAACACATTAAACGTAATGTAGAGAAAAATGATTATTACTCAAAATGTTTTCTTGATTGGGCCAGTTGGTGCTGGCAAGAGTACAATAGGTCGTCAATTAGCAAGCGAGCTTAAGCTTGATTTTGTCGATTCAGATCGTGAGATTGAGCAACGTTGTGGCGTTGATATTGATTGGATTTTTGATATTGAGGGCGAAGAAGGCTTTAGAAAAAGAGAGCAAGAAGTGCTCGGTGATTTAGCGACTCGTCAGGGTATTGTTTTGGCTACTGGTGGGGGTGCGATTATTCTGCCTGAGAATAGAACGCTTTTGTCATCACGTGGCAAAGTAGTCTATCTGCAAGCCTCAATTGAGCAACAATTAGAACGTACAGCCAAAGATAAGAAGCGTCCATTATTACAAGTCGATGATAAGGAAGCGCAACTGAAGAAATTAATGGCAGAACGCGAGCCATTGTATCGAGAGATCGCCGATATTACCATTGAGACAAGTGAAACGACGGTACGCAATGTAGTACAAAAAATCACAAATCTATTAATGGAAGAGGCGGTGTGATCACCGAGGTTGTCGTTGCTCCGAAGGGTAAGCCAAGTTACCCTGTTATGATTTCGCCTGATAATGATTTTACAAAACTTATTTCCTATATCAAAAACAAAGAAGTGTTGGTTGTCACCAATGGCACAATTACTGATTTGTATTTATCCCAATTGGATAAGGCCATTAAAGATGAATGTTTTAAATATGCGCATTGTATTTTGGCCGATGGTGAAGCGTATAAAAACAGTGACTCTTTAAATACGATCTATCAACATTTGCTTGAGCGCAATTACACGCGTAACTGTGTGCTTATCGCATTAGGTGGTGGCGTTATCGGTGATATTACAGGATTTGCAGCGGCTACGTATCAGCGCGGTACCAATGTTATTCAGATTCCAACGACCTTGTTATCACAAGTAGATTCGTCTGTAGGCGGTAAAACAGCAATTAATCACCCCTTAGGGAAAAATATGATTGGCGCTTTTTTCCAACCGCAATTGGTGATGACGTCAACACAATTTTTAAAGACTTTACCTCAACGTGAATTTGCCGCAGGTATGGCAGAAGTGATCAAATATGGCTGTATTATTGATACGGATTTCTTTGCATGGCTTGAACAAAATGCTCAGCTACTAATAGCGCATGATCCAAATGCACTAATCTATGCGATCGCCAAAAGCTGCGAGCTTAAAGCGCAAGTAGTCAGCCTTGATGAAGAAGAAAAAACTGGTGTGCGCGCACTTTTAAATCTTGGGCACACCTTTGGACATGCCATTGAGTGTTGTCAAAACTATCAAGGGTTAAAGCATGGTGAAGCGGTTGCCATTGGCATGCTAATGGCTGCAGAATTATCACAATCCTTGGGGTTTGTTGATGAAACGGTTGTTGACAGAATACGTGCGCTACTGCAGTGTTTCTCACTGCCCGTGGCGTTGCCAAAAGGATTGAGTAAGACAGAGTTTATCGCAGCGATGTTGCGTGATAAGAAAAATACCACAGCAGGTATTACACTTATTTTGCTAGATGCTATTGGTCAGGCAAAAGTAGATAAGTCCGTCTCAGAAAATGCGTTATCAGAATTTTTATCAAGATATTTTGATTGAGCTTTTCTTGATTCATCATAAATTATTAGAAAAGCCTTAAATAATATTTGACATCAGATGTCCTTTAGCTAGAATAGCACCTGTTCTCGCGATGCGAGAAGCTCAATTTATCATTCACACGAGTTTGTGTGCCAGAGTGGCGAAATTGGTAGACGCAGTGGATTCAAAATCCACCGGTGGCAACACTGTGCCGGTTCGAGTCCGGCCTCTGGTACCAAAATTTTTCAAAATGCTTGTTATTTTTGACGAATCTTACGTTATTCATAATAATGAAACCTCAGAAGGTCAATTGAGGATAAAGCAATGACAACACAATGGGATGTTAAGCGTTATACAACACAGCATAATTTTGTCACCAATTATGGTTATGAAGTGGTTGAGTTACTGGCGCCTCAACAAAATGAAGTTATATTAGACTTAGGTTGTGGCAATGGTGAGTTAAGTTACGAAATTTCCAAAAGAAGTCATAAGGTTTATGGTATTGATTTTGCGCAGTCAATGGTTGAGCAGGCAAATGAAGATTATCCACATATTGAGTTTACACAGCACAATGCTGAGTTAGCTTTTCCTTTTGCTAAGGAAAGTTTTGATGCCGTTTTTTCTAATGCCGCCCTTCATTGGATGCACAATGCCGATGCGGTGATTAAAAATATTAAAGAAGTGCTAAAACCCAATGGACGCTTTGTTTTTGAAATGGGTGGTAAGGGTAATGTTAATAACGTTCTTATTGCGATTGAGACAGCAGCTCAAGCTTATGGTGTAACAAAGTTTAGTGCTTTTAATTTTTATCCATCAATCGCTGAATATGCGACATTACTTGAAAATAACGGTTTTCGTGTGAGTTTCGCTGTTCATTTTGATCGCTCAACCTTACTGCAAACGGATGAGGGCTTACGCAATTGGGTGAAGATGTTTCGCAATGATGTCTTAAGCCAGATTCCGAATGACAGTCATGACGACTATTTAAGCAAGGTTGAGTCGTTGGCAAAAGGCACACAATATCAAAATGGGCAGTGGTATGCTGATTATGTACGCTTACGCATGGTGGCAATCAAGCTTAAGTAATTAAAGTCCAAAAACACCGTAAAAACTACTGCTGCATTAGGTTAAATCCAGTAAACTGTGCATGAATAAATTATTTTGATTTTGGTAGTGGCTGTTATGGTGAAAGCAGAGATTTTAATGAATATAGCAGCACACGAAAAGCGGGTTGCCGTGATCGAAAACGGTGTGTTGCAGGAAGTGCATTTTGAGCGTGAGAATCAGCGCGGTATTGTTGGCAATATTTATAAAGGGAAAATCACGCGGGTTTTACCTGGAATGCAGGCTGCGTTTGTTGATATAGGGCTTGAGCGCTCTGGCTTTTTACATGTTTCTGATGTTATGCCGATTGCTTCAGATGAAAGTGCTGGCATTGACTTAAACAGCAAAGAAGCCGATGTGCGTCATTGGCTGAGAGAAGGGCAAAGCATCTTGGTGCAAGTGCTTAAAGACCCATTAGGTAGCAAAGGTGCGCGTTTAAGTGCGCATTTGTCATTAGCGTCGCGCTATTTAGTGCATATGCCAGATTTAGATCATATCGGTATTTCTTTGCGCATTGAATCCGAGGAAGAGCGTGAGCGTTTGCAGCAAGTAATGAAAGAGGCGATTGGATCGGATTATCCACGCGGATTTATCATTCGCACGGTTGCTGAGGGCTTATCTTCTGAGGAGCTTAGAAAAGATATTAATTTCTTGCAGAATCTATGGCAGGACGTGCTTGATTCAGCAAGTACGGTGACGAAGCCTGGTGTTGTCTATCAGGATTTGAATCTTGTTATGCGTGCACTTAGAGACTTTGCTAACGACAAGGTTGAACGTATTCGCATTGATAATATCGATATGTATAGTGAGCTATGCCGCTTTAGTGATAAATTTGTGCCTGGAGTACGTGAGAAACTGGAGTTATATAGCTCAAATACACCAATCTTTGATATGTATGGTGTTGAAGAAGAGTTATCACGTGCGCTTGAGCGTAAAGTGCCATTAAAATCTGGTGGGCATATTGTTATTGATCAAACTGAAGCTATGACAACGATTGATGTCAATACCGGTGGTTATGTCGGTATGGTCAATCTTGAAGAGACAATTTTTAAAACTAATTTAGAGGCCGTACGCGTTTTAACAAGGCAGTTGAGACTAAGAAATCTTGGAGGTATCATTATTGTCGATTTTATTGATATGTCTGAAGAAGAGCATAAAGCTCAAGTTTTAGAGGCACTTGAAAAGGCGTTAGAGCTTGACTATGCACGTACGACATTTTCACCATTATCAGAGCTTGGCTTGGTTGAGATGACGCGTAAGCGCACGCAGGAAAGCCTCGCACAGTTTTTATGCGAGCCTTGCCCGATGTGCCAAGGAAAAGGTCGCATTAAATCAGTACAAAGCATTTGTTATGAGATTTTTCGCGAGATTAATCGTGAGGCAAATGCTTACCAAAGCAATGGCTTTTTGATTGTTGCTGCAAACTCGGTAATTGATGCCTTGCAAAATGATGAATCGTTTGGTCTAGGTGAGTTAGAAATTATTATTGGTAAACCCATTAAACTTCAGCCAGAATTAAGCTATGCTCAAGAAATGTATGATATCGTGCTAATGTAATGATGGATCTAATGAGCAGCAATTTATGAAAAGAAGAATATTTATATTATGGTTAAGTTCAGTATTTGCTACTTTTCTTATTGTTGCTTGCATCGTTGGCTATGGTGTTTTAAGGCTTTTACCTGCTTATCAAAGCTCGATTGAAGATGTCCTGTCAAAGGTAACGGGCTCTAGTGTTTCTTTAAAGGTAGAGTATGCCAGCTGGCATGGTATCAATCCTGTGATTGAAGTCAGAGATGTTAAGGTTAAAGATCAAGAATTTTCTCTTAATATCCCTAGCATGACTGTGCATATCAATGCCTGGCAGTCGTTAATGAGTTGGCGCTTTGTGACCAAAGATGTCACTGTGGCAGCACCCAAGCTTGTCTTTTATTCCAGTGGCAAAGGCTTCGATTATCGAATGTTGCAATCCTTATCAGTCGCGGAGATTGATGAAATCGGCACTCGCTGGTCGAGTATCTTAGATTATCTATTACAGCAAAATAATCTTGAATTGCAGAATATGCGCGTTGATGTTTTTAAGAATGCTAAGTCATTAGCCGAGCTTGTTGTTAATGCAAATTATCAGCAAAGAACTCAAGCAAAAGGCGTTTTACGCTTGACACTACAACCGCAAAAAGAACGTGATGAAAATAATCATCCTAGTCAGATTGATATTGTTTCTGTTATTGAGGAGAAAGACGAAAAATACTATTTTGATAGTACCTTAAATGATAAGCATAATGTCTTGGCAACCTTGATTGATAACGTAACGCAACAAGTAAAAATATCTCAGCTAATCGATCATCAGTTGGCATTGTCAGTGGTTAGCTCAGCCAAAGGGCTAGACTCAGTGATGATCATGGGTGAGTTATCAAAAGCTGAGTTTAAAACCAGTCAATTAGATGAGCCAATATACAGTAATATCGTATTTAATTTGCGATTATTTCGTTATCAAAATCGTTTTGTATTGGGAGCTAACCCTTTATCTTTTGTGACGAATCATAAGCGATATACCTTTAGATCAGCGCTTTTTTCATTAGATCAACACCGTTTAGTGATGAATATTCCACGGCTTGATTTAGCGGATTTCTCGTCATTAGTGCAGATGGAAACCAGTGATTGGCGTAAAAACATTGTGCTCTCTGGCGTGCTAAGCGATGTAAGCTTTAGTTTTGATCTTAAGAACTTTAGTTTAAGTGGTATGCAATTAAAGGCACACTTTAATGATCTAGGCATTGCTAATAGCGATCATAATGTCGACTTTAAAGGCTTAAGTGGCAACGTTTGGTGGCGTGAGAATCATGTGAAACTAAGCATAGACTCACCAAATTTTGATATGGCAGAGAATCATATATTTAGTCGAGATTGGCCTGAGCTTGCAGTTAAAGGAAATATAGATATTATCAAAGAGCCTTCAAAAATCCGCTTTGTGGTTGATGATTTGGCGTTAATGAATGCGAATATTCATTTTACGACTAAAGGCTCCGTTGATGTGCCATTAACTACTCCTAAAGACTTTAGCCTTGATCTTAAGGGGGAGTTAAGTGGACAAAACCTCACAACTGAATATCAGGCCTTTTTGCCGCAAAAAGGAATCCCTAAACCGTTGTATGATTGGTTAATGCAGTGTTTATATGGTGCTAAAAAACTAGATGCAAGCTTTGCAATAAATGGCATTGCACGCAAAATTCCATATCCCAACCATGATGGCATATTTAAGATTGATGCGACCATTCAAGAGGGTAGTTTGTCACCGTATTTTGGTTTAGGTGTCGCTCATCAAGTTATGGGGGCTTTGCATTTTAATAATGAGGTATTTACCGCTAAAGTTAATGGGGGATTTTTGGCTGGTATTCCGATCAAAAATGTTGATTTGCAGATTGATAATATTGCGCCTGATGTGCCAGCGACTTTCAGTATTAATGCGGATGTTGCGACTAATAGCCAACATGCCTCTGCGTATTTAGCGCAAACGAAATATGGAGCCTTGGCGCAACAAATTAATCAATATGCACAGTATCAAGGGGACATTAATGCCAAGCTTAATATCGGTATTGCCTTGGGAGATCATACAAAAAAGGATCGCTTTGCAGGTAAAGTTGAGCTTAAATCGGGTGTTGTTGATATTAAAAAACCGCTGTCTAAATCACTTTATGATGTTAATGCTGAAGTGCTGATTAATGATCAGACGCTCAAAATTCAAAATCTTTCAGGATTTTTGAATATGAATATACCCTTTAATGTTAAGGGTGTGGTAGATGTCGCTGATCTTGAAAATCCGAGTATTAATCTCGAAGGAGGAGCATCTGTCACATTTTTGCCTAGATTCAGTGCCGAGCAACTAGATCGTGGTATATATCATGTGATGCAAGGTGTGTTGCCATTTGACTTTGTGATTAAAGGCAATATCAATAAAGGTATTTTGCAAGTGAGCTCTAATTTACTGGGTTGGCAAAATAACTTAGGTGAGCCACTAACGAAAAAAGGTTTTGAATATACGCCATTGTTATTAAAAAGTACATGGCAAAAAAATCAATCAGAAAACAAGACAGCATCATGGCACCTCAGCAGCAAATTGGATATCAAACATCAGGACAAGTTAACCACAAGTCTTAATGTCAATGACAAGGGTGTTGTCTCTGATGTTGGCTTATATGGGCAGTTATCAAACATGAGTAGCCAGCTGGTAGTTAATGCAATGCAAAGTATCAGTAGCGCTGATATTCTAAATGTAGAAAATAAAGAACAATGGCAGCAGGTTTTGCACTTAGATGTGCCGATGGTTGATAAAGAACTTAGTCAAACAGGGTGCTTTGTGGTTGCAAATTATAATGACTGTGTTTATCGACAACTTAATCAGTTACTGCGCCCAAAAGTGAGGCTCAGCATTGATCAGTTAAACCTTTTTGGGAGTAATTATCAAAATGTCACTTTGCAGACCAATAGGGCACATAACTACACAAACTATATTGCGCATGGAAAGCCGCAAAAATCATTGGTTATCAGTGTGCCTGATGCGTTAAGTGAACCGATTGAAGTCAGTGCTGATAATTTATTTTTTGCCTTGCCACAGAAGGAAAAAGAAACTGAAAATAAAAATAATAAAAGCAATGTAAATAATACGAACGACTTTATGACGATGTTAAATACGCTATTAACATCTGATGTGCTACGTAAAACGCCCGATATGAATGTCAAGCTGACCAACCTGCAAGTAGGTGGTTACTCGATCCCAAATTTTCTAATGGCAACAACGGTTAGAGGAGGAGCGCTATCGATTCCGGTGTTATCTGCCTATGATCCAAATGCCAAGTTATTAGCAACAGCGAAGCTTTCCTCGTATGGTAGTTATATACATGCCAATGTCTTTTCATTAAATTGGGGTAATATGCTGCATAATTTTGGCTATGATGACTTCTTAAAAGGCGGATCTGGTAATGTCCAAGTACAATTAAGTTGGTCAGATCTCATGCCAAATGTTTCGACTATTTCAGGTAAGGCAACGGTTGATTTGCTCAACGGTGTTGTATTGTCGGTTGATTCAGGGATTGCTAAATATATTGGTTTATTAAGTCTTGATTCATATTTCAAGCGCTTATTTATGCCTTATGATGATTTTGAGCATCGTGGGATGGCGTTTAATAGTGTGGTTGGTGCTTATACGCTTGATAATGGATTGGCAAAAAGTAACCCTTCAGTGATTATTGATACCCCTAGCTTTGCTTTGGTGGTGACAGGTGATGTTGATATAACTAATAAACAGTTAAATCAGCGTATTAAATATCAGCCGCACTTTTCTGGAACAACCGCGGCAGTGGCAGGTGCTATTGGTGGTCCTGTTGTGGCTTTTGCGACTTACTTAGGCACAAAACTTTTAGGCAATACGGTATTTAAAAATATTGGTTTAATAAGTTTTGATGTGACCGGTAGTTGGGATAAACCAAGTCTTAAACAGGTTCAATAATCGCCCCATAAAGCCTGTAATATAGCGATAATTGCCAAGGGTGCAGTTTCTGTGCGTAGTATTCTTTTACCAAGACGTATGCTGTGACAGCCTTTATTTAATGCAAGCGATTCCTCATTATCACTAAAACCACCCTCAGGACCGATATAAATAGCAAAACGTTTAGCATTTGATTGCTGTTGATAGCGATGGGTAATTGTCTCATTGCTATGAGGAGATAGGAATAACTTAATATCCGCATCGATTGTTAATGCATCAACTAAAGCTTGAGGCGTGTTAACTGTAGGCACAAATACACGAGCGGATTGCTCACTGGCACTTATGGCAATTTTTTGCCAATGATCTAGTTTATGCGCTATCCGATCTTGATTAAGCTTGTAATCAACGCGTTCGGTCAGCATTGGCGTAAGTTCATTGACGCCAAGCTCGGTGGCTTTTTGAATGACTGTTTCTAGCTTGTCGCCCTTAGACAGCGCTTGGAACAGATGGATATGAATGGGTGATTCATTTTGCTTTTCAGTTTTAGATAATATCTGAAGTATCGCTTTTTTAGGGTCTGCATGACTGATCTCAGTAAGATATTCATAACCATCAACATTATTAAATAAAATAACTTGATGACCCTGTTTATGCCTTAATACACGAATAAGGTAATGACTTGTTTCAGCAGAAAGGGTTATCGTCGCGGATTGCGCAGAAATCTCAGGATAAAATACACGAGAAATTCTCATATAATAACTCGCTTACGGTTAGGCAGAAAAATGAATCACAATGATGGCAATACCAGCAATAAATGAGATAAGCCACAATAGCGAGAACTGACTGATTTTATAATGAAAAACATGCCCTGATTTATTGAGTTTATAGGCAATAACGGCAGGCATCATGAGCAGTAAAACAGCGATACACACACCAACATAACCAATGGCGCTAATAAACAGATTAGGGTCAAGCAAGTTAACTAATAATGGAATAATAAAGGTGAGAATAATCGCAATAAGAATTTTAAATTGAGCAGGCAGGCGGTTTAAGCGATAGCTATCAACATTAAAGTGATAAAGTGCCAAGCTGACACCTAAGTAAGATGTCATCACTGATATATCGGTAAAGACGTTCATGCTGATATTAGCAGTTGTTGTGGTGATTTTTTCTTTTAACGCATGCAGGATATTGCCGACATTCGCTTGATCTATACTCATATGATCAAAAATGGAGCTCATAAAGCTGATCGGTCCATGCAAAGGTAATACGCCAAGTACTGCAATTAACCATAAAAAGTAGAGTATTAATGGGATGATGCTACCGATAAAAATCACGCGAAACAATGCTTTAGCATCTTGATTAAGATAATCACTTAGGGTTGGCACAATAATATGTGATGTAAAGGAGGTAATAATAACGGGGATCGCAATTAATAAGGTTGGGACTAAATCTACTGGAGAAACGGCTAAATTGCTAAAGTCAACAAAGTGTAAGAAAATCAAACACACAAGCACTAGAAAAATAAGCTTAGCTGAGAGCAGTATACGATTGATCACATCCACAGCGGATGTGCCAACGACAACAATTGCACCAAAAACAACGACGAAGATTAATGACCATGCGCTGGAGGAAATGCTAGGTAGTAATGAATTAAAAGCAGAAGCAGCGCCTGAGATATACGCCACACTAATGCAATACATCAAGAGCAAAAACGAAATCCAAGTGATGATAACACCAGGCAAACCTAATGTACGCTTAGCAATAGAGGCGAAGCTTGCACCTTTTGGCATTGATAACGAAATATCAGCAATTAAAAGTGCGGTATAAGTCATAATGCACCATGCAATAAGCATGACAATACTACTGATAAAAAAGCCAAGCTTGGCGGTGATTATGGGGAGCGCTAAAATACCAGCACCGATCTCAGTGCCGGTGACAATCATCATGCAGCCAAGCTGCTTTGCCAATGAATTATTTGCCATGAAAAAGTTTCCAGAAATTGATGGTTTTGATTACTAAAACGTTACAGTACCTGATTTTCTTGCTACGTAAAAGTGAAAATAGTAGATAATTTATTTTTGAAGTTGACCAAATGAAGTTGAGTCAAACAAGCTATTTAGAATAGCTTGCCACCTTTGCCACCAGGAGGCATCATGCCTGGCATGTTTTTCATTTGCTTCATTTGGCGCATAGCGCCCATCATTTTGCCCATGCCGCCTTTGCCACTGATTTTCTTCATCATCTTTTGCATTTGTGTGAATTGCTTTAATAGACGATTAATATCTTGCACTTGAGTGCCAGAGCCTTTAGCAATACGCAGTTTACGCGATGACTTGATAAATTCAGGTTTACGGCGTTCAAAAGGGGTCATCGAGTTGATGATTGCTTCCATTTGTACAAACATCTTATCGTTGACTTTATCCTGAAGATTAGCAGACATGTTACCCATGCCTGGCAGTTTATCTAGCATTGAGCCGACACCACCCATTTTCTTCATTTGTTGCAACTGACTTTTGAAGTCTTCTAAGGTGAATGATTTACCTTTTTTAAGTTTTGTTGCAAGCTCTTTAGCTTCTTTTTGATCGACTTTGTGCTCAACTTCTTCGATCAAAGAAAGCACATCGCCCATGCCTAAAATGCGTGAAGCAATACGATCTGGATGAAACGGCTCTAACGCATCGGTTTTTTCACCCATACCGATAAATTTAATCGGTTTGCCAGTAATCTCACGAATAGAAAGAGCAGCTCCTCCTCTGGCGTCACCATCGGCTTTAGTCAGCACAACACCGGTTAACGGCAAAGCATCATTAAATGCTTTGGCTGTATTTGCCGCATCTTGACCGGTCATGCTATCAACGACAAAGAGCGTCTCCGTTGGTTTCATCGCATGATGTAATGCTTTGACCTCATCCATCATCTCAGCGTCAATATGCAAACGCCCAGCAGTATCGAGTATTAAGACATCGCATACTTGTTGCTTGGCAAGTTGCAAGGCTCTTTGTGCAATATCAATCGGCTTTTCATCAGCTGACGATGGGCAAAAGCTGATATCTAAAGATTCGGCTAAAGTTTGTAGCTGCTTAATCGCCGCAGGACGATAAACATCGGCACTAACGACCATTACCTTTTTGTTTTGACGCTCTTTCAAGAACTTTGCAAGCTTTGCCGTAGTCGTTGTTTTACCAGAGCCCTGTAAACCTGCCATTAAGATAACAACAGGTGGTTGAGCGCTTAAGTTAAGTGTTTCATTTTTCTCACCTAATGTACGTTCAAGCTCTTTTTTGACCATTGCAATAAAGGTCTGCCCTGGGGTGAGACTTGTGCGAATCTTTTCACCCAATGCTTCTTCTTGAATGCGACTGATAAACTCTTTGACGACGGGGAGGGCAACATCAGCCTCAAGTAATGCCATGCGCACATCGCGTAAGGCACTTTTGATATTGTCTTCGGTTAAGCGACCTTGACCTTTGAGCTTGTCAAGTGAACCGCCTAAGCGTTCGGATAAACTTTTAAACATATGTTTTACCTGTTTATGGTGCTTTAAGCATCTTTTTGTAATTCATGTTGATAAATGAGTTTCATGGCAGCAATGTTGCCATAATTAGCGGCTTTATTAAGCCAGATAAAGGCTTGGTGAAGATCGGTTTTTGTATAATACGGTTGGTCTTTGCCAATATATGATCGACCTAATAAGTACATCGCCTCAGTATTGCCTAGTTTGGCAGAGTCAATAAGATAACCATGAGCTTTTGCTGGTTGATTTTTAGCGTTGTAAATCAGTGCTAAAGCACGATAGGCATTGGCGCGATAGTCCCTGGGTTGTGCCAGATTTTTCTTATCAAGGAATTTATCAAAATACTTGATCGCCGTATCATAATTAGGTTTCACGGCAATGCCATAGGTGTAATAAGTCCCTAGAAAGTAAGGAGAGGTTGGGCAGCCGTTATTATAGAGCTTTGTAAAAGCAGGCACAGATTGACTATATTGACCATGTTTAAACAATGCATATGCATCGTTATAGGCTTTGGAAAGACAAGCATTTGCTGTTTGAATGCTGAAACTTGCTAATAAAATACCACCAATAAAAAGTGCGTTACGTTTAAAGTGCGTCATAATCCATCCTCACATTTTGAAATGGTCATCACCTTAAAAAGGTGATGACTGCTTTATTTAGGCTTTAGTGATATAGCCTTGAGAGTTAACATCAACCGCAGGAGAGTATTCCATGTGCGCCGGTTTGCGCGCTGATTTGCGAGGGCGCGGTTTTCTCTCTTGTTTGTTGTTATCGTCATGATCACTTGCTTCAACTGTTTCAAGTTCGCGATCATCAGTAGTGCTATTATCACTTTGTAGTGTGGTTTCACCAATGATAATTCCAGTCTCTTCAGCTTCTACTGTTGATTCCTGCGCTTCTTTAGCCTGTTTGGCAAGCTCTTTTTGCTTAAGCTTTTCTTCTTTGGCAATTTGAGCAGTCAGTGCTTGCGTATCCACCACTTCAAAGTTTAAGTATTTAACTTTGCGGGTTTGTGAAGCATGCGTTTCAACCTGAACAGCTTGATCACTGGTCAGTGTCGTAACTTCGGCTAAAACTTCTTTAACCATCACTGAAATCTTCTCTTCAGGTGTCGTTGAAATCGTTTTCATAATCGCTTTTTCTTTTGCTGCTTTTTGTGCTTCAGGTGAATCCTTCTTCAGTGCAGCAATATCGACCATCTCTTCACTTTGGTGAACTTGTAGGCGTTGATTATTGCGGTTATTACCACGGTTTCCCTTGTTACCTCTGTCACGATCGTTTCTATCATTTCTATCGTTTCGATCATTACGATTGTTGCGGTCATTACGATCATTCTTATTGCCGCGATCATTGCGATTGTCATTGCTATCGCGTGCGTCAGTAGATTTGTTGTGATGATCGTTACGCTCATCACTTTGTTGCTGATGACGTGGCTTATTCTCGTGCTGATTTCTATTATTGTTACGATTATCGCGACGATTGTTATCACGGTCATTATTGCGTCCATCACGAGATTGAGACTTATCGCGTTGATTATTACGCTCACTAGTTTTGTTATCAGCTCTATCTTGCTGACCTTTTTCAGGTTGCGTAGATTTCTGGGATTGTTTTTGATCACGTGCATCACGCTCAGTGCTGGCTTCTTTATCGCTGAAGAAAAAAGCGCTTAATTTTGCCCAGAAACCCTTGGTTTCAGTCTTGTTATGCTTGGTTTCTTTGCTCAATTCTTTGTTAACTTGTGGCTTATCTTCAGTTTTTTTGCTGTCACTATTGTTAGATGTGTTAGAAGGCTGATTATAATCAGCAGATTTTAACGCAGGCTGCTTTGATTTATCTTGTTTTGGTGCTTTATAAAGCTCAACATCTTTTTTATCTTCAATCAAATCATAGCTTGGGCGACTTGCCGTATAAGCATCACCCCAAATGCGTTGCACGCTGTAATGTGGCGACTGCAAATTAGCGTTAGGGATTAAGGTAACCTTCGTGCTTGTACCTTCTTCAATCTGAGATAACTCATCGCGCTTCTCATTTAAAAGGAATGTCGCAACATCAATGGGTAATTGTACGCGTAACTCATTGGTTTTTTCACGTACTGCCTCAGCATGGACATTGCGTAAAATAGACAAAGCAAGTGATGGGATTGAGCGAATAAAGCCGTGTCCTGCGCAGCGTGGGCATGAGTGCATTACTGATTCACCAAGAGATGCTTGTAACCTCTGACGTGAGATTTCCACTAAGCCAAACTTAGAAATGCGCGTCATTTGAATGCGTGCGCGATCATGGAATAAAGCGTCAACCAATTTTTGCTCAACGGCTTTTTGATTCGGGAAGAATGCCATATCAATAAAGTCAACAACGATTAAACCACCAAGATCACGTAAACGTAATTGTCGAGCGATTTCCTCAGCAGCTTCCAAATTCGTTGCAAAAGCGGTCTCTTCGATATTGTCACCTTTGGTTGAGCGTGCTGAGTTAATATCGATTGCAGTTAATGCTTCTGTGGTATCAATCACAATTGAACCACCCGATGGCAATTGCACTTCACGTTTAAACGCGCTTTCAATTTGCTTTTCAATTTGGAAAGCGTTAAATAATGGCAGATCTTTTTTATAAAGTTGTAAACGCTCAACAAAGCCAGGACGTAGCATGCTTAATTGGCGCTTAAGATCTTCGTAAGATTCCTCATCATCGATAATGATTTCTTTGATATCTTCTTTTAAGTGATCACGAATGGCACGTATAGTAATGTCACTTTCTTTGTGAATCAAAAAAGGCGCTTTGCGCTGATATGAAACACGCTTAATCGCATCCCAAAGTGTTGTCAAAGTGTCAAGATCCGCTTGAATTTCATCAGCTGAGCGATCAACACCTGCGGTGCGGATAATAACGCCCATATTGGTAGGGATGGTTAACGAATCAAAAAGAGCTTTAAGTTTTTGACGCTCATCACCTTCGATGCGGCGAGATATTCCACCGGCACTTGGATTATTTGGCATCAATACCATGTAGCAGCCAGCAAGTGTGATGAATGTTGTTAAAGCCGCACCTTTTGAGCCACGCTCTTCTTTAGCGATTTGCACAATCAACTCTTGACCGACATCAAGCAACTCGTTTAAAGATGTGTCTTGGTCTTTAGCAGTTTTCTTGAAGTATTCGGGGGAATTCTATGCAAATGGTAAAAAGCCATTCTTATCTTCACCATAATTAACGAAAACAGCATTTAAGCTTGGCTCAATGCGTGAAATTTTTGCTTTGTAGATATTGGCTTTTTTCTGCTCCCTGTCAATACTCTCGATGTCTAAATCCATCAATTGCACGTTGTCGACGATTGCAATACGCGTTTCTTCTGCTTGACGCGCATTGATTAACATTTTTTTCATGTGTTGTTATCCTTTTAAATTCAGGTTGTTTAAAAGGTACAAAGGATGAAGCTAAGTGTGTAGATGATGTGTTTGCATGAAATAAAGCGCGTGCCTGGCTAGTTAAAGCCCAATAAAAGCACGCTGTTATTGTTATTATTGTTATAAAAACAATCATCTTTTTTTGTGATTCCTATAGTTTTCTCATCTTGCGTTTGCGCCTATATGACCAAAAACGCAAATATTCTGCTATGGTCACTTATGCTCTTTGTCATAAGTGTTTACACAAATTAAGGACACTTAAACCTTGTCCTAATACCTTTGTGTGATTTAACGTTTAATGTGTGCAACCCTTGTAAGCAGACGCTCCAAGATCGCTTGCAGTTACCTTAGGTAACTGCAGTTATTAATCATCTAAATCTGTTTTGCATATTTTATGCTTTCTCTTAAAAACACATAACAAAGACCCAAAGGTCAATACACTATGTGTGGCCGGATTCAAAGCGTCATGTAGATGAATGAGTCATTGGCTAATTGCGCTAACGCAATTGACTTCTCCCAGTCGATGTACAATCGTCAAAATCCATATCAAATTGTCGTTTGTTATTGCGCTATAAAACTATCGAGCAAAAACAGCGGTATTTTAGCAAAAGGTCACTGTGAATGAAAGTTAAATTGTCGAATGCTTGTAATAATCTTAAAGAGTTTCTATGCTAACGCTATAGGATATAGAAAAATTAAATCATTTTAAGGACGAGGATGAATAAAGTTCATTACCCAAAGGATGTATTGCGATCAACCGTCTATGGCGGTATTGTCGGTGTGTTAGTGGGAAGTATTGGTGCACTTTTTCAGTTATGTATCCATTGGATATTGGCAGGGCAGCAAGCAGCTTTTACTGCGCTACAAGATAATCTATTCTTGCTGTGCCTATTTAGCATGTGCTTTTCCAGTATGTTTTTGATTTTATCACTAGTTATTGTCCGACACATGGTGCCTGAGGCTTCAGGTAGTGGTGTCCAAGAAATTGAAGGGGCACTTGAAGGTGTGCGCGAGCTTCGATGGTGGCGTGTGTTACCTGCGAAGTTTATCGGTGGGGTGATGTCTTTATCTAGTGGTCTTGTTTTAGGAAGAGAGGGTCCCACCATTCAAATGGGTGGTGCGATTGGTCAGTTGGTTAAAAGTATCTTTCGATTGAATAATGATTATGCGCATGTGCTTATTGCCGCAGGTGCAGGCGCCGGTCTTGCAACAGCATTTAATGCGCCTTTAGCGGGGATCTTGTTTGTGATTGAAGAAATGCGTCGGCAATTCAAATACAGCTTTCAATCGTTGCAAACGGTGATTGTTGCTTGTGTTGTTGCAGATATTTTGCTCGAAGCATTACTGCAAACAGGAGGGTATAATATTCGCCAAATGATGGATATCGATATGACAGCATATAATGCGCCACCTTTGTCAAGTTTATGGCTTTTTGTCGTTTTTGGTGCGATTTTTGGCGCATTGGGTGTGTTGTTTAATAAATATCTGGTGCATTCATTGAACTTTTTTGCTAGGCGCTCAGGCTTTGATTTTTGGAAGTGGATCATTCTCATTGGTGCGGCAACGGGTTTGCTTATTGTCTTTTTGCCGCATGTGGTTGGCGGTGGCTATATAGTGATGCCCGATGCATTGCACGGTGAGATTGCTTTGTCCGCCTTAATTGCTTTATTTATTTTGCGCTTTGCCACAACCTTGGTTAGCTATGGCACGGGCGTTCCTGGTGGGATATTTGCCCCAATGCTAGCATTGGGGACGATTTTTGGTATGTTTTTCGGCATTGTCGCGCATGCGCTTTTTCCAGATCTTATAACCAATCCACAAGTTTTTGCTGTCGCTGGCATGAGTGCACTTTTTACTGCGACGGTTAGCGCGCCATTGACAGGAATTGTACTTGTTGTTGAGATGACGATGAATTATGCGTTGATCTTGCCATTGATTGTTACATGTTTTAGTGCAACGATTGCTGCTATTTTTATGGGAGGAAGCCCAATTTATGGCACGCTGTTGAGTCGAACGTTGGTGCTTGCAAAGCGTAAAAAACTTTATCTGTCATTTAAAAAAAGGAAAGATTGAAAAACATCCTATTTATGAACCGTCTCCTGAGCGAAGTCGAAGGGGGGATGGCTTCGACTAACGCTCAGCCAACGTTTTAAATTTGAAGTTGCCGAGAATGGAAAGTTTGCTATAGCTGCGTGCGTCTATAGGTTTAGAACAAACAAAGAAGTTTGTAGGGGCGTATTGCATACGCCCATAAAGATATACTATCATGCACGGCATGAATTAATGCATATGCTATAGGAGATATGATGCGTTTATTGGGATACATAATCTTAGTGATTATATTTGTTTTAGTTGCGGCATTGGCAGTATTGAATGCACAGGAAGTGACCTTTAATTATTTGATTGGTACGTTTCATTTGCCGTTGATATTGCTACTGTTGGTGGTTTTTGTCTTGGGACTTGTTATCGGTATGGTTTTGATGTTACTGTCACGCAAAAGAAAACTGAGTGATAAGGCAATCAAGGAATGATCGTTCTTGGCATTGAAACATCATGTGATGAAACGGGCATTGCCATTTATGATGGCTCGAAACACAAACTTCTTGCCAATGCATTGTTCAGCCAGATTGATTTGCATGCACAATATGGTGGTGTAGTGCCTGAGCTTGCTTCGCGTGATCATATAGCCAAACTTATTCCACTGACTAAAGAAGCATTAGCGCACGCAGGCTTGACACTCGAGGATATTGATGCCATTGCTTATACGGCAATGCCAGGGCTAGTTGGTGCGCTAATGGTTGGCGCAACTTTTGCCAAAACATTAAGCTATATGCTAGATATTCCTGCAATTGCGATTCATCACTTGGAGGGACATTTATTAGCACCATTATTAAGTGAAGAGGCTAAGCCTGAGTATCCCTATGTGGCATTATTGGTTTCAGGTGGGCATACCCAATTAATAGCGGTTAAAAGTTTTGGTCAGTATGAGCTGTTGGGTGAGTCAATTGATGATGCGGCAGGGGAAGCTTTTGATAAAACAGCCAAGTTACTAGGTCTTCCTTATCCAGGCGGTCCTCATTTGGCAAAGCTTGCTGAAAAAGGTCGCGCAAATATGTTTACTTTCCCGCGTCCCATGTGTGATCGCCCTGGATTTGACTTTAGTTTTAGTGGGCTAAAAACAGCAGTGCTCAATACTTGGCACGCGCAAGCTGATCAAAGTGAGCAAACTAAAGCTGACATCGCGTATGCGTTTCAAGACGCATTGATTGATACGATTGTGATTAAATGCAAGCGCGTATTAAAACATACCGCTATGAAGAATTTAGTCGTTTCGGGTGGCGTTAGCGCTAACAAAGGATTGCGATTAGCGCTTAGTGAATTGGCACTCAAAAATCGTTGGCAAGTTTATTATCCGCCTTTGGCGTATTGCACAGACAATGGTGCAATGATTGCCATTGCTGGCGCTTATCGCTTGGCAAATGGTTTTGTTGATCAGGATATGGTGATTAATGTTAAGCCAAGAGCACCTTTGAATGTGTGAATGTGCTTTAGTGTTTGAGTTGAAAACTAAGTTAAGTTTTAATTAACCCCTCACCCGCGCAGCATAAGCTCACGACCTCTCCCTCAAGGGGCGAGGTGAGATAAGTGGAAAAACTTATTTTTCCACTATCATTGAGCCAATGCCTCTTTGACTTCATCTGGCACAAAAGGGCGTCCTCCAGCTGCTGGAATGCATGTGGCAATAAAGTTGGCTTCAGCACAGAGCTTGCCATTGCAAAGCATTTTCTGATAAAAACCAAATTTGATATTGCTGATGGGCGTAAGCTCACAGGTGACTTCAACTTGATCACCCTTCTTAAGTGAGCTTTTAAACTTGAGCTCATAAGATGCTAATACATAAAGTTTGCCCTCGTCAGCAGCTTTGACGATATCTATGTCAAAAACGTCACGCATAAAATCATGGCGTACTTTTTCCATGTAATACGGGTAATATAATCCATCAAGAATCCCTTGAAAATCAATATGTTCATCCTTAATGTTGAGTGTTTGGCTATACATTTTTTTCTCCTGTTTTCTTAAGTTAGCGCTGTATTAAAGCATGTTGTGTTTATTTGCGTCTATAGAAAATTCTGAAACTATAATAGAAAACTAGTTGTCAGTTTGAATGGTGATGATAAGATGAAGCTTCGCTAATTTGTTGATTCAAAAATATGTTGGAAAATCATACACCGCACACGGTTTCAAGGATGAAAAAACTTGGGGGTATTTTGTTAATTGCCGGCACATCGATTGGCTCGGGAATGCTAGGTATTCCGTACGCTGTTGCTGCAGTTGGCTTTAAAAGCGCGTTGATTCTGTTGTTTATCAACTGGGTCATTATGTTGGCAACTGCCTTGTTGATCGTTGAAGTCAATGTGCGTCAGCCCTTAACGGCAGATCTAAATACCATGGCATTTGCTACTTTGGGACGCTTTGGGCAAGTTGTCAATTGGTTGGCTTATCTATTACTACTATATGCGTTAACAACAGCATATATTGCGATGGGTGGCGGGTTGCTTGATCAATATGTGCTAGGTGTGAGTAACTCGGGCGGTTATGGGGCGCTGTTATTTACCGTGATATTGGGTGCGGTTATTTATTTTGGCACCTCAGCAGTTGATCAGCTAAATAAACTATTTTTCACTCTTAAAGCACTTTGTTTTATTGGGATTATTGTGGTGATCGTGCCATATGTGCAAACCAGTTTGTTAAGCACACAAAGCATGGGTATTGGCTATGCGTGGTATGCTTTCCCTATCTTGATTACCTCTTTTGGGTTTCATATTGTGATCCCAACGATTCGCAATTATTTTAAAAATGACCATGAGTTAAAGCGCATTGTTGTCATTGGTGCGAGTGTACCATTTGTCGTCTATGTGGTATGGGTTATTGTTACTTTAGGTGTTGTCCCTGTATTGGGTGAGTATGGGTTTAAATATCTGATGACACATGGTGTTGATTTAGGTAAGGCGTATCATCATCTACTGAATGTGCATGCAGCCAGTGGCTTTATTGTTGGATTTTCTAATATTGCAGTCACAACATCTTTTCTTGGTGTGACCTTAGCACTCTTTCACTTTAATCGAGATGCTTATCGCTTGAAGAAATCGACCAAAGCAAAGCTTTTAAACTTTGTGATCACTTATGTGCCACCATTGATATTTGCTGTTTTTTTCGTCAATGGCTTCTTGGCTGCATTAGGCTACGCCAGTATCTTTGTTTGTATTTTATTGATTATACTGCCGGCGTGCATGGCATGGTCATTAAGAAATAGTGAGGGGCGCAATACGCTACCCAGTAAAATATATTTATCATTATTGATCCTATTGGGTGCATTTATTATTGTGCTGCAAATATTAAGTAGTATCGGTCTTTTAGCAGTATTAGCATGATTTTTCTTGAGCTTAAGCATATTTTTAGTCATAATTCAGCCGTTTTCATTTACCTTTAAAATGATTTTCTGCTAAAACTAAATTGTACGTATTCGATGGGCGTACATTTTTCATTTGCTATTAGGTGACTCGTTTAGGAATTGTTTCTATACTGTGCGCGGTCATAGTTAGTGAGAATGTGTTGAAGCATTTTGGTGTAGATTTGGCGTATTGATTTTCAGACAATAGCTAGCTCTATTATCAAAAATGAGTACGTCAAAGATGCTCAAAAGGCAAAAACAAAAACCGCAAACTGTGAGCGCACGCAGTATATATTGGAATATCGAAACCTTTGGTGAAATTGAGTTAAGCTTAAAAGTAAATGCTAAGTAAGAAGAAATAGAAAAAGTTTAAAAAATTAAAAAACAAAAAAACAAAAATATGAAATATCTTAATTAAGGGAATTCATGTCGGAAGAGAACCAGATAACTTATGATGAACTTGCTGCGGTTGCCGAACGTCTAAGTCGTGAGGGGCGCGAAGTCACACTTGAATATGTGCGTCGCGAGTTAGGCAAGGGCACGCATGCACAGATCGCGGTCCTTCTTGGTAAGTGGCAAAAAGAAAATGCGCAATTAATGCATGAAAATAAAAATGCAAGACCTAAATTTTCACAATCAAGATCTGATGATGAGAGAAATACAGGCACTTCTTCGCTGCGTAGACCAGATATGAATGGCTTTAAATCAAAGAAGCCTATGCGTCAACAGCAATCCACTCATGGGCAAAGCGAATATAGGAAATCTTACTCAAGAACGCAGTTTATCGGTAATGGTAATTCCGATGAGTCTTATGAGGCGATCGCACCGCGCGAGTCATTGACTTCGGAGCGTTTGCAGGCGGAACCTGCGATTATCCAGAAGCTTTTTCAGGCGTTAGCGATTATTAGAAGTACGCGTTTGTTAGCACAAGAGCACTATCAAACAGCACAAAATGAATTGCTTAATACGCGCATGACCTGTGATCAAGAAGTGCGTGACTTTCAAAAAACGGCGAATGAGCAATTATTAGCATTGCAAACAGAGTTCAGTCGCTTGAAAACAACTTATGATCAAGAGATTATTGCCATTCGTCGTCAGTTAAGTATATAATTCTGCCCGCTAAGTTGATTAGACAGTCGCGTCTGACCACTAAGTTCATAGATTAAAATAAAAGCTTTAGCATGAATTTAGACAAAATCTTCTATGCAGGAGGTTCGTTAGTCTGGAACTTAGTGGTCAGACGAGGAAAGTCCGGGCTTCAAAGAGCAAGATGCCAGGTAACGCCTGGGAAGCGTAAGCTTACGGAAAGTGCAACAGAGAATAGACCGCCTGTATTGTTATATAGGTAAGGGTGAAACGGTGTGGTAAGAGCGCACCGCGCTTTTGGTAACAAAAGTGGCATGGTAAACCCCATCTGAAGCAAGGCCAAATAGGGTTGTAATAGTGTGGCTCGCGCTGCAACCGGGTAGGCTGCTTGAGCATTATGGTGACATAATGCCTAGATAAATGACTGTCCACGACAGAACCCGGCTTATCGATTGACTTAGTATTTCTTTACCTTTTTTTGCTTTTTTTACCTAACGCAAGATGTTTGATATTTATCATACTTTCACTAGGGTTTTTCACTGATTTTCGTTATCCTTAAATACAGCTTTTATTGATAGGTCATACTTGAATCCCAAGCGTGGACTTTAGATTTTTTAAGATGATTTTTGGATAGATAAGAATGGTGCAAGTAACGGACAAATATGCCTTAACCGATGAAGGGTTGATTGATTTTCAGAAATGGTTACCTTTATTAGAGGATTTTTATCCAAAACAACGTTTAGCAACGATTGCCGGTGCAATTGATATTTTAGCGCAATACGGTGTTGACGAGCCTTCGGTGCATGGTGGTACTTGTTTTGGTTATGGTGTTGAAATGGCGGCAGTTCTTTTTGATTTGCAGGCGGATGAGGAGTCTGTCGCTGCCGCATTGCTTTTTGAGTTGCATTATCATCAAAAAATTTCGCCAGAGCTTGTGATTGAAGCTTGTGGTGAAGCGGTATTGAAGATTCTTGATGGTGCGACAGCCATGTCGGCAGTCAGAGCATTGCAAAATGACAAACCTAATCAGGCACAAATTGATACCTTTCGTAAGATGTTATTAACCATCGTTGAAGATGTGCGCATCGTGTTGGTTAAGTTGGCAGATCGAGTATGCACGATGCGTGCGGTTAAAAACTGGACGGAAAGCTATAAGCAGACAATCGCTAAGGAAATCCTTGAGATATATGCACCATTGGCAAATCGGTTGGGCTTGTCAAAGACAAAGTGGGAGCTTGAGGATCGTGCTTTCGCCTGTTTATATCCTGTTGAATATAAGAAAATCGCCAGAGGATTAAAAAAGAAGCGCTTGCAGCGTGAGGCTTATATTCATGATGCGATGGATATGCTTGCGACTGAGCTTAAAAAAGAAAATATTCACTTTGAGTTATCTGGTCGGGTGAAACATATCTATAGCATATGGCGTAAACTACGCAAAAAAGAGCGTAGTCTTGATGAGCTATATGATATTCGGGCGATGCGTGTATTGGTTGATTCGATTGATGAATGTTATCGTGCTTTGAGTATTGTTAATCAGCTATGGGAGCCCATTGCCAGTGAATTTGCTGACTATATTGCCACACCTAAACCTAATGGTTATCGCTCTGTGCACACCGTTGTTTATGGACCTGAGCATTTAACGCTAGAGATTCAGATTAGAACACAGCAAATGCATAATGAATCTGAGATGGGGGTGGCGGCACATTGGCGTTATAAAGAAGGGGTTAAGCATGACCCAAGTTACGAGGCACGTGTTAATTGGTTGCGATCCTTACTTGACTGGGAGACTGAGCTTGCCGATGAGTTGAAAAGCGATGAGCTTAAAAAAGAGCTTGCCGGAAATCGGGTGTATGTATTCACTCCTAATGGTGATGTGATTGATCTTGAGTTAGGGTCGACTGTCCTTGATTTCGCCTATATGGTGCATACGATGATTGGGCATCGCACCAAGGGGGCTAAAATCAATGGCAAGATTGTGCCGTTAACAACGAAGCTTAGCACAGGGGACAAGGTTGAGATTCTCACTCACAAGGAGCCAAGCCCCAGTTTAGATTGGTCAAATGCTGGTAGCGGTTTTATTCATTCAGCGAAAATTCGCGCACGCGTCGCACGTTGGTTTAAACAGCTCAATAAAGAGCAAAATGCAGCCTTGGGTCGTGAGCGTCTTTTGGATGAGTTAAAGCATCATCGCTTAAAGTCCATTGATTATGCTGAAGTCGCCTCACATTTTAATATGGCAGATGAGGAAACGTTGTATGCGGGTATCGAAACTGGGTCTCTGCGTTTTAATCAGGTAGTTAATTATATTGTTGAGCATTACAAGCTTATTGAAAAACCAACTGTTGAAGAAGTGGCGATTAAAAGTGTTAATGTTACGCAAAGCTTAAAAGACAATGCGCGTAAAACTGATTTAACTATTTACGGTGTGGATAATTTATTGTCGCATATGGCAGGTTGTTGCAAACCGGTGCAAGGTGATGATATTGTTGGTTATCTAACGCATGGGCGAGGCGTGACTGTGCATAGAGCGGTGTGTCCTAACTTCTTGCGTTTAAGCTTAAGCTCGCCTGAGCGAGTGCTTGATGTGCAGTGGGGTAAAAAGGACTTAAGGCGTTATCAGGTTGATTTGCTTTTGATTTGTAGTGATGTTGAAAAGGCGGTACATGAAGTCACCAGTATTTTAACCATTGAAAAGATAACGATTGCGGCATTGCAGCCTTCGCACTCAGATAAACATAAAACGATCAAACTAAGCTTGATTTTAACGGATATGCAAACCTTGGATACGCTGGCTAAGAAGATGAGCTCAACGGCTTATGTTGAAAATGTCACGCGTGTGATTGCGTAATTTTTTATGACTATTTTTTACTTTAGTGCATCAAGGTATTTCTCAGCATCAAGAGCTGCCATGCAACCTGTACCTGCCGAAGTAACAGCCTGTTTGTAAACATGATCCATGACATCCCCTGCAGCAAATACCCCCTCAACTGAGGTCGCTGTTGCATTGCCGGCAAGACCAGAATTCACGGTGATATAGCCATTCTCCATCTTGAGTTGACCATTAAAAATTTGCGTGTTTGGCGTGTGCCCAATAGCGATAAATACGCCATCAACGGCAAGTTCTTTGGTAGTATTTGATTTGACATCTTTGATACGTACACCAGTTACACCCGCATCATTACCTAAGACTTCATCAAGGGTGTGAAACCATTCAAAACGAATGTTGCCTTCTTTTGATTTTTTCATTAGTTGATCAATCAAAATTTTCTCAGCTCGTAACTCATCACGGCGATGAATTAAGGTCACGGTTTTAGCAATATTCGATAAATAAAGCGCTTCTTCAACGGCAGTGTTTCCCCCTCCGATAACCGCGACATCTTTGCCACGATAGAAAAAGCCATCACACGTAGCACATGCCGAAACGCCTTTGCCCATAAACGCTTCTTCAGAGGGAAGTCCCAAGTATTTGGCACTCGCTCCTGTAGCAATAATAAGTGCATCACAGCTGTATTGATAATTATCCCCTATCAATGTGAAAGGACGATTGTTAAGATCTACTTGATTGATATGATCGTAAATCATCTGGGTATTAAAGCGTTCAGCTTGGGATTGCAGCTTTTGCATAAGCTCAGGTCCTTGAATACCATTTTCCTCACCTGGCCAGTTATCAACGTCAGTTGTTGTGGTTAACTGTCCACCAGGCTGCATACCAGTAATGATTACTGGGTTTAAATTAGCACGTGCGGCATAAATAGCTGCCGTATAACCGGCTGGTCCTGATCCTAAAATAATAAGTTTATGATGATTTTGTGCCATCTTTTTTGCTCCATAATATCAAACAATCAAACGACAACATGGTAAACGGAAAGCGTGCTAGAAGCTATTGCCGATTTGAAATTAGTTGATGCTAGGGAGTGCTTTAGTTTCCCGTGCGATCCATTTGGGTTCAAAGTTCATAAATAACTCAGGATAAAGCGTTTGACGTATGGTAAACAAAGCTTACTCAATATTTATTGGGATGGATCAATTTTTGATGAGTTAAATAGGTGAAGTTGCTCAAAATTTATTTAAATTTTATTTGACTGAGCATGCTTTTTGCGTTAATTTTTTGCGTGAAAATAAGACAAATTATTTTCATCACTCCCCCTCCGATAATCAAATAAGATAGGAAGTAAACGTATTTATGACATTCCATAAAAAAGCAATTTTTAAGGCACTTTCATTATTAAGTATATCTGTTGCAGCCTTGACACTAGCTGCTTGTGGCGGTGGCGGCAGCTCTGATGCGGGCACTGGTAGTTCTGCTGCTTCTGTTACCCCTTTAACTGTAAATTTAGATGCAGCCTTGGCGCCTGGTGAGTCAGGACAAATTAGTCTGCAAACTTCATCTGATGTGTCAAAGGTGGGGGTTAATTATCAGCCTGTAAATATTGCGCAAGTGATATCAAGCATCAAGACCTTAGCGGGTTCTGTCTTTACGCAGCACTTCACGATTAGTAATGGTAATTGTGGTACTGAATTGCAGACACAGGGTGGTGAGTGTCAATTGCAAATCACAAGGAATAATATTCCTAATGAAGGCATATCTACACAGTCATACACAAGCACAATTACGATAAATGGTGTTGAGCAAAGCGTGAGTATTAAATATGCATTAATTGATACGCGGTTTAGCATTGAAGGTGGTAATAATCTAACTGTGAGACCCTATATCAACTTAGAGCAAGCAAATACCCCGATGTATTTTGCGCTAGACAATACGACAGTACAGCTGACTTTATCACTAGGAAGCCAATCTTTTTGTTCATTGTCAAACGTAAGTCAATCAGGAAATCCTGTATACCACTTGATTAATAATTCTCAGAAGGGTGAGCTGTGCACCTTGGTGGTAACAAATGCACCAAATGGCACACAAATGCAAGCGTATTGGCAGTATCAAAATAACACGCCAGCAAGCCAGGTAGTTAATGGTAAGTTTGTCATCAACAATAACGTTTTAACACAAGAGATAAATTAAGCTTTCGCTCGCAAGAGTACTATGGATAAATCAATATAGGGATGTCTATACCGCTCGTAAAATGGTTTGTGAACGGTATATCAATCGTTAGTCTATTTTTGATTAAAATAATTTCTTGAAAAGCGCAAAAGCGCCCGCAATTGTTACGCCGTAATAAAAACCTAAAAACATGTAAGGTGTATCAATGTCACACAAACATCCAAAACAACATGAAGAAGATTTTGAGTTGAT
>JAQCCA010000100.1 GCA_027621155.1 Pseudomonadota bacterium
TTTATTTTTTAAATTCAGCAAGCGTTTTTTGGGCATGTGCTTTGACGGTTTGCCAAGTCACTGGACCCAACTCATCAGCATAGATGGCAGGATCTTGAAGCCCTAGGTTCAAAAAGGCTTCAATGCGCCCAATCGATGAGGCTGATTGGTAATCACTGTAAATGGTATTGTCATGCTCAACGGGGATATATGAGGTAAAAGTCATTTCATACACTTCCTCATATTTTAACCCCAACGCCTCACAAGCACGCATGCCATCGCGTAATACATCAGTCTTTGTGCTATTGATATAAGGCAAATAATACGTGACTTTCTCAGCATCCCAATTCCCTGCAATAAAGGCATCATAATCTTTATCACGGAATAATTGTCGGCAATCAGGATAGGTTGCATGATCTCCACCATGAACACCCATTGCAATAATCACATCGGTGTTTTGCGCCTCGGCAATCGACAGTGCTGCTGCTTGAATGATTGAGCTGAATATTTTATTGCGATTTGGCACAACCGTGAGACGCATATTGCTCTCGTGATAGTGCCCAGTTGGCACATCCTCTCCACCACTGATAAGTGCTGAATGTAACAACTGCGATAGACCATCGATGCTGATGGTGTGATGTTTGATCTTAAAGTCTTGCTGTTTTAGATAATCAGTAAGACTCAACGCTTTCTCTAGCTCTACTTTATGCTTTTGACCATAGTCAAATGAAATTGTTGTTACCTCATAGCCATCAGCCAGTAAACGCAACATCAATGAAGATGAATCCATACCACCTGAAAGCGACAATACTGCATATTTATTTTTTGTATTTTTTGTACTTTTTATATTATTTTTTATTTCATTATTCATTCTATTCTCCAAATCATTCCTTAATTTCAACGCAAAAGTTTATAAAAGCAACAGCAAATGGTATAGTGCTCAAAAATTCAAAGTATCATACCATAATGATTTATCGAGTTGAAAAATATCTTGATGGCTTTTCCACTTGCTTTCGCCAATGGAATGCTGAACATTCACACTGCCGCTTTTTGCATGGTTATGCCATTTCTTTTCGTTTACATTTTGCTGCTAAATCACTCGATCAGCATAATTGGGTCTGGGATTTTGGCTGGCTAAAAGATAAAAATCACACCATTGACGGCATGACCGCTAAAGAATGGTTTCACTATATGTTTGATCATACCGTTGTCCTGTCACAAAAAGATCCAGCCCTTGAGACATTTAAAGCATTGGAGCAACAAGGATTATTACAATTACGCACCTTGCCGTACTTCAGCTGTGAGGGCATTGCTGAGTTTGTATTAAACACTTTAAATCCGTTAGTACAGCAACATAGCAATCATCGTGTGACATTATTTCGTGTTGATGTCATGGAAAATAACAAAAACCTTGGCGCCGTTGAGATAGATTATGCGCATTAATGATTACCATAAAATACTGCCTGTTATTGAACTTTATCCTTGTTTACAAGGTGAGGGATCACGCCGCGGACACCCCTCATTTGCGATTCGCACGACAGGCTGCACGCATCGTTGCCACTTCGGTGAGGATGGTGGTTGGTGTGATACATGGTACTCAAGCATTCACGCGGATAAAGGCAAATTTTGTTTTAACGATATCATCGATATGATCAAAGCATATCCTGACATCAAAGAAATCATGCTCACAGGAGGTGCGCCAACCATGCATCAGACAGTGATTAATGAGATCATGCATTTAGCACATGAGCATAAGCTATTTGTGACATTAGAGACTGAAGGCTCGCACTTTATAAAAACCGATTATCCGATTGATCTATTAAGCTTGTCTCCTAAGTTTACTAATAGTATTCCAAAGCTAGGCATAAGCACTCCTAAAGGCACTGTTGTTGATCAAAAACTCATTGATCAACACAATAAATATCGCTTAAATCTTACTGCCATGCGTCAAATGATTGATCATCATAGTGACTACCAATTAAAGCCAGTGTGCGATGGCAGTGATGAAAATCTAGCAGAAATAAAGTCTTTGATTAATGAACTTGATATTCCAAAGCATAAAGTGTATTTAATGCCCGCAGGCAGCACCCGCCAAGAAATGATTAAAGCCTATCCTAAAATTATTGATCTCGCCCTTATGCACGGTTTTAACTTCACCGGTCGCGATCATATTATCGCCTTTGATGATAAAATTGGTGTTTAATTTCCCCCTCACTCGTTGAGCTTAAGCTCAACGACCTCTCCCGCAAGGAGCGAGATGTTTATTAGATATTCTTTTGGATTCTTGGATCAAGTCCGAGAATGACTGCGGATCGTCATCTTCAGGATTGAGCTGAATATCCATATGCCCCATAAACCATTGCTTAGGTACTTATAAATGATCAAGCATTTGTTGATGACGTTGATAAATCGCATCACTTGGCTCTTTACTTAGTATGCTACCTAAATAGATAGCAATACAGGCAAAGACAAAACCAGGGAGCAATTCATACAACTCAAAAATGCCACCTAATGTCTTTAAATAAGGCCAGATAATGACAGTTAATGCACCAACAACGATGCCACAAAAAGCACCCGCTAAATTCATGCGCCTCCAGAAAAGTGACAACACAATGATTGGACCAAATGATGCACCTAGCCCTGCCCAAGCATATCCCACAAGATTTAAAATCGAGCTTTTAGGATCAAGCGCCAATAGCACTGCAATAATAGCAATCACCGTTACAATGATGCGACTAATAATAAGCATTTCATTGGTCTTAGCATTCGGGCGAATAAATTTGTGATAAAAGTCTTCTACCACTGCACTAGAGGATGCTAAAAGCTGCGCTGAAGCAGTACTCATGGTTGCTGATAAAACTGCCGCTAATAATACGCCTGCCACCCATGGATTAAATAATGTTTCTGCTAACACTATAAAAACCGTTTCAGGATTTTTGAGCGCGTGTGGTGCGTAATAGGCAATACCAAAAAGTCCAGTAAATACCGCACCAATGAGTGCCACGCACATCCACGTCATACAGATAAACTGAGCTTGTGGGATGGTTTTGGCACTCTTAGTTGCCATAAAGCGCACTAAAATATGTGGTTGACCAAAATAACCTAATCCCCAAGCAAAGAGTGATAATACACCAATAATACTCGTTCCTTTAAAGACATTTAAATATACCGGTGATTGCTCTGAAACCGTATGTAGCGCTTCAGATAAACTGCCAATATGCACCCAGACAGTGACTGGAACAATAATCAAGGCAATGAACATCAAAGCCCCTTGAAAAAAATCAATCCATGAAATCGCTAAAAAGCCACCAACACAGGTATAAATCAAAATAATTAACGCGGTAATATATAACCCCGTAGTGTAATCAATTTTAAAGGTTGAACCAAACAACAAGCCGCCGGCAACAAATGCTGATGCCGTATAAAAAGTAAAAAAGATCAAAATCACTAGCGCACTGAGCAGGCGCAGCATACCACTTTTTTCCATAAAGCGATTTTCAAAATACGATGGAATCGTAATTGAGTCATTGGCAACTTCAGTGTATACACGCAAACGCTTAGCGACAAACTGCCAGTTTAAATAAGCACCTAACGATAAGCCAAGCGGCAACCAAATCTGGTTTAAACCATTGAGCATGACAGCCCCTGGTAACGCAAGTAACAACCATGAGCTCATATCAGAAGCGCCAGCTCCTAGAGCTGCAATGGGACCACTTAATGAACGTCCACCGAGCATATAATCATGTAGATTTTTTGTGTAAAAATACGAGCAAATACCTAGCCCTAAAATAATGCCGATATACAGCACAAATACAATAACTAAAACAGTCATCCCCTACCCCTTTTATTTTATTTAGCCAAACAAAATGACTATTGACTAAAACGACCTAAAAGTATTTATATCCCTTACTTCTAGTGTCTTTTTAGTACTCAATTATATTGTTTAAGGTTTATTTTTAATGTAATTTGCCAATGACAAACCAATAATCACGACTAATGGGGCAAACACAACCGCCCACGAACCTAAAGATCCCATAGATACCTCCAAAAAATTAAAGCCATCCATGCTATGAACCGTATTTCTAATGTATTCATTCGCATTTCTGACATTTTTCTACATAACTCTGGGCGAGGATACTGAAAAGTTTTACAAATTGCAAATACCAAAACAAGCTTATCTGAAGAAAATTAATGTCCAAATGTTTTCATCTACTTGAATATACTTAGCTTTTCAGGCATCATCACCTCATCTTTTTGTCCTGATAGTTCAACGGATAGAATAAGCCCCTCCTAAGGGCTAGATGCAGGTTCGATTCCTGCTCGGGACACCATTTACAAAAATAAAAACCAAAGAAACCTATATATCAGTTACTTTTGCAAACGATGAGAAGCGCCTTGGTTGTGAACAATGGCAAGCTTGAAGTCCCCATCAACATATTGCTTCATCAAGAAATTAAGTAATGTCTGGTAAGGCAATCCCTCATGCTCAGCTTTTTCTTTAAAGGCTGCAAGCGTTGCTGGGTCGGGCTTAAAAGAAATTGGTTTCCTGACTTTTTGCATGGTTGCCTTAGCCATTTGCTCAAGCTGTGCTTTGCGTTTTTTAAACTCATCTTCTGCGATGGGCTTGTATTCCCCATGCTTATCCGCCTGCATAATAGTTTCTTCAATAGTATCAAGTGCTTTTATGTTATTTTTTTGGGATGTATTACGCATTTGTATCGCCTCCAAATCGTTTAGTTTGCTTACGGTCTGCATAAGCGGTAATTATCCTTAGGTTGTTGTTACGCTGTTCTGTGGCAACAGAGTAAACATAGTCACCAACACGAACGCGCAGAATGCTTTGCCTAGGATGATTAACATTATCGTCAATCGCTAATAAATCACCATTTTCAATTGCTGCGACAATTTATTCAAATGAAATATGCCTTTCTTGTTTGAGTTGCTTATTTTGGCTCCCCGCCTAAGCCGAAACACTTACCACATATATCTTTCCTCAACTTCTAATTTTTTAGCCCTTTTTCTTGGTTGCGGTAATTCTCCAATATTTTTAATAATATACTCAAACATGCAAGAGGGCTTTGTGCCTGTTAATCGCTCACATGCCGTCGTCCCATCGGAACGTTTCAGAAAATAATTATGTAAAACTGTCTGCGATTTTAGTCGCTTTATCGTCATCCCACGTCCACAAAAGTACATTTGTGATAACCAACCGTTTCTTCCTTCAACTGCTGAGCTGGTTCGCTGAAATAAATCAGTCATCTCTTTCGCCCAGTTTTGCCAGAGCTTTTCTGATGATTGCTCCGTCATCACTTGCGTCATGAGATGTTGCTGCAGTTTAAGTAAGGACAGCTGATAGGATTTTTCATAGGCAGATTTTATCACTTGAGACTTAGTTTTTGGTATCTGCTTTTGCCAATATATACAGGGCAAATAGCAATACATCAGCCAGCACTTTTGTTCAAAACTTAAATCACTGCCATCAAGTGATGACTCAACAATCTGCCACCATATGTCAATCTGCTTCGCCATATCTTGTGTTTGATCGCGCACTTTGGGAATGCTCTTTTTCGCCAACTTAAGCGCCATTTCATCACTAATTGTTTCGATTGACTCCAGACTCAAATCAAGCTTTTGATTAACTGTTTCAGTTGTCTGTTTTGCCCCAGTTTCTGCAAATGGATGTAATGCAATGGAAAACTGCTGAAGTTGAGTTTGATAGCTTGTTTGCCCCTCTTCAAGCCGTATCTTTTGAGTTTCAAAATGTTTACTCAAAGCATGCAAACCCTTTTCTTTAGCGTCACGCAGCGCTGTTTCAGCGCGAGAAAGTTTTTGACCAATCTCTTTACCTACGGTTTTGCTTAGCTCATGGATGGCATGAAACAAATCGGGAAAACTTGGTTTCTTCAAGGTATCCTTAGCAAGTTTAATCAATGCTTTTGCCCGATCACTCACTAATCCGACCACGTTGCCAAAACACTCAAACCAGCTTTTAGTTTTGGTTTCCCATGTCTTATGTGTGCGATCAGTGGCGCTTTCTTCGCAAAAAATAAACCCCGACTTCAATTCCATGCCGACAAGTATCATCAGATTATCAAAGAAGGTTTCATCAACGCCTAATATCACATCTGAACCGTTAAGCTGTGCTTTGACATCGGTATCTTGTTTGGCGCCATATTGTTCAATGAGCTCTTCAATTTTTTGTGTCACTCTGTTAATGCTACGCTCAGATAGCCCTACAAAGTACGTGAGCTCTAACAATGAAAAAAATAATGATAGGCGCTCGCCTCCAATTCCACATAAAACGCCAAAAATCATGATAATGGCAACGATCAACTTTATCAGCCAAGCCTGTCCTTCTTGGGTTTCAAAAAAGCTCGCACCACAAATATGTGACCTGGATTTGAGTTGTTTCAACTTACGGAAAATACTGCTGGATGAGGTTTTAAAAAAACTTGCAAGGCGATGGCAATTCTTGTTGCCACTCTCTTTGATATGATCATATAGTCCATTGAGTTGTAGATTAATCATTTTTCGATATTGAATAGCCATTTTAGAAGCCCCTATTGTAAGTACCATGACTTATTATTTAAAACGATTAACTACCAAATTGTTTCGGCTTAGGCGGGGAGCCTTTCTTTTTTATCACTTAATTTTATTGGCTTATTGATTTCAGCGCTTAGCGTTAACATCTATATATTTATTGTTGGGCAAACTATTGCTGGTCTTGGCTCAGGGGTTTTAGCTGTTACCACACGTGCTATTGCCGCTGACTACTATAAAGGCAAAGTGCTTGGCAAGATTTACACAACCAATGCGATGCTGATCTTTATCTCGCCCATTTTATCCTCTTTGCTAGGGATGCTATTTTACAGCAGTGCTGTGGTGACGAATGTTTATTTTATTTTCCTTGTTATCTCTGGATTACTCATCACCATTTCAGCCTTATTTCTACCTGAAACACTGCTAAAAGAACAGCGCGCTAAAGCCAGTATAAAAGCAGCTTTTGGTGGCTATTTTCACGTGCTGCGCAATGCTTCATTTGTTTGCTATTGGATTACTTTTGGCACGTCAATCTCATTGGTTATAGGTGGAATTTTAACTGTTGCGCCACACGTCTATATGCAAAAATTTGGGATTAGTTCAAGCTATTACACACTGTTTGTATTAATGCTATCAGTAGGAATTATCTGCGGTATTCAAACCACACGTGCGCGTATTAGTAAAGTTACTAACCCTGCTAAAGAAGTACTTGTTTTAGCGATCATTGCTGAGCTTGTTGCCGTTGCATTATTTATCATTTGTAAAATCACTGGACTTATTGACATCTATACGTTATCGATCTCATTCTTATTCGCCTGTTACGCCTCTGGTCTTTTAGCACCGATTGCCAACAATCGCGCGATGGTTGCACTTAAAGACTATCGTGGCAGTGGTGCGGCATTAATGTCAGTTGGTGCAACTGTTTGCTCAACTATCGTGTCATTAATTATTGCGCAAACTCTAAGTGTTCCAGTATTAATTATGATGGCTTTAGCACTTGTCGGTGGCATTATCTTTAGCTACTTACGTTTTGGCAAAACCCATTTACTTTAAACTACTCTACCCTAATTTCCTATGAACACAACTTATCCTGTTATTGTAATTGGTGCAGGTCAAGCAGGTCTTGCCACAAGTTTTCATCTTAAAAATCAAGGTATCAAGCACATTGTTTTGGAAGCAAGCCAAATCGCTAATAGTTGGCATCAACGCTGGGACTCCTTTAAATTGGTCACCCCTAACTGGATGAACAATTTACCAGGCGCTAAATATCAGGGTGACAAACCTGATGAATTTCTGACAAAATCAGAAGTCCTATCGTATTTTAATCGCTATGTACTAACGCATGAGCTCCCGATAAAACAAGGCATTGCGGTAACTTCTATGACCAAAGATGAGAAAACAGGCATTTTTACCTTAGCAACTCACCTTGGCAATTTTCAAGCATCGGCGGTTGTCGTCTGTTGCGGGCTTTTTCAAAAGGCTTATATTCCTGAGGTCACCACTGATATTTCACCACAGCTAAAGCAAC
>JAQCCA010000101.1 GCA_027621155.1 Pseudomonadota bacterium
ACCAACTTTATTGGGGCAGGTGCTTATCAGCATTACACGCCAGCGATTGTCACGGATGTGATTAGTCGTGGTGAGTTTTATACTTCATATACCCCATATCAGGCGGAAGCCTCACAAGGGACATTGCAAGTGATCTATGAATATCAAACAATGATCGCTTCATTAACGGGGATGGATATCTCTAATGCCTCGATGTACGATGGCGCCACAGCGTTAGCTGAAAGCGTATTGATGGCAGTGCGTGCCAATAAGAAAATCAAGAGCAAGAAAGTGCTGATTACGGATGCGATTTTCCCGCAGTATGTTGATGTCATTAAGTCAATGACACATGCCCAAGGGGTTGAACTTGAATTTTTAACGCCAAACCCAAATGTTGGTAAAACTGAAATTGATGATTTACCTGAGATTGAAGTGGGTGATTATGCCGCTGTTATCGTGCCGCAAATTAATTTTTATGGTCAAATTACCGAGTTTGATGCAATCACCGATTGGGCGCATGAGGCTTCGGTAATGGTTATCGGTCTTGTCAATCCAATGACGCTAGGCTTGTTAAAGGCACCTGGCTACTGGGGCGAAGAGGAAGATGGTGCCGATATTGCTTGTGGCGATGGTCAAAGTCTAGGCTTGCCTTTAAGTGGAGGTGGTCCGTATTTCGGTTTTATTACCACCAAGGAAGAACTATCTCGTCAAATGCCAGGGCGTATTGTTGGGCGTACGGTTGATGTTGATGGTAAAGAGGCGTTTTGTTTGACACTTCAAGCGCGTGAGCAGCATATCAGACGCGCGAAAGCAACATCAAATATTTGCTCAAATCAAGGCTTACTTGTCACAGCAGCAACAGTTTATATGACACTAATGGGGGCTGTTGGCTTAAAAGAAGTGGCATTACAATCGCACCAAAACACGCATCGATTGATAGAGAAGCTATCAAAGATATCAGGTGTTAAAGTTCGCTTTACACATAACTATATGTATGAAATGGTTGTGGACTTGCCGATTTCAGCCAAAGAAGCTAAGGCACTTGCGACTAAAGAGCAAGTTCAATTAGGTTATGATCTTGGGCAGTTTGATGCTCAACAGGCCAATAGCTTATTGGTATGTGTCACTGAAGTGCACAATGAGACGGACCTAAATCGCTATGTCGATGTATTAACAAAAGTTCTAGCAACCTGTGCAGCAGAGGTGTAATCAATGACAGTTAGTTTTGAAAAATCAGCAGAAAACCGTAGAGCAAATTCACAAAAATGGGCAGTGTCAGATACTATCCAATTTGACCAAAAGCATTTGCGCGATGATAAACCCTTACTACCAGAATTAGGTGAGCTTGAAGTCTTACGTCATTTCACTAAGTTATCGCAAAAGAACTTCTCGATTGATACGCAGTTTTATCCATTGGGTTCATGCACGATGAAATACAATCCACGTATTGCGTTGAAGTGTGCGTTTAACCCATCGGTATTAAATATCCATCCTTATCAAGATGAGTTGACACAGCAAGGTCTGTTGGAGATGCTCTATGAGTTGCAAGAAATCTTAAGCGAAGTCACGGGTATGGATGGTGTGTCACTTGTGCCTTGTGCCGGGGCTCAAGGTGAGTTTGCCGGTGTGCAGATGATCCGAGCGTATCATATTGCTAATAATGAAGCGCATCGCAATGAAATCATTGTGCCGGATGCCGCACATGGTACCAATCCAGCAACAGCGGTGATGGCAGGGTGCAAAGTCATTGAAATCCCAACGTCACTTAAAACCGGTGATATTGATATTGAGGCATTAAAGAAAGTCCTAGGACCTAATACGGCAGGTATTATGCTAACCAACCCATCAACGATGGGCGTATTTGAACGTGATATCGAACAGGTGGCTAAGCTTGTGCATGAGGCAGGCGGGCTTTTGTATTATGATGGCGCGAATTTAAATGCGATTATGGGGAAAGCTAAACCAGGCAAGATGGGCTTTGATGTAATGCATATGAATGTTCACAAAACCTTTGCAACACCGCATGGTGGTGGAGGACCAGGAGGTGGGCCTATTGCCGTGAATAAACGCTTATTACCTTATCTGCCAGTGCCAACCATTGTTAAAGAGGGTGATATCTATCGCATTAAAGGTAAAGAAACCATTCCACAAACCATCGGTGCGATGCATGCCTTTATGGGTAACGTTGGCGTGTTGATCCGTGCTTATGTTTACCTTAAAACATTAGGTGGTAATGGTTTAACCAAAGCCTCAGAGATCGCTACATTAAATGCTAACTATATGATGGCGCGTTTGAAATTGGCAGGCTTTACTATAGCATTACCTGATCGTCGCGCGTCACATGAGTTTATTGTCTCATTAGCACCTGAGAAAAAAGCTTATGGTGTTAATGCCAATGATTTTGCTAAGCAGCTTCTAGATCATGATATGCATGCGCCAACGATGTATTTCCCGTTGCTGGTGCCTGAGTGTTTGTTAATTGAGCCGACTGAGACGGAAACGCGCGAGCAAATGGATCAGTTTGTTAATGCGATGATTGAAATTCGTGAGTTAGCACGAACAAACCCTGAGAAAATGAAACAAGCGCCGTTAACGCAACCGGTAAAACGCGTAGATGATGTTAAAGCCGTGCGCGAGCTTGATGTTGTCTTTGGACAGTGTTGCTAGAACTAGAAGAAGGGCGTATGCAATACGCCCCTACGAGCGTTTGTTTGCAATATTTGAGTGAACAAACGCCACGATAATTAAACCAATCCCAACCGTTCCTGTTAACCATTCTGGTACATGGGTATAGATCTTGATAAACATAATAATCGCTAAAAAGCCAATGGCGTAATGCGCGCCATGCTCAAGATAACGGAATTTCGTCAAGGTTTGATGCTCAACAAAGAAGATGGTTAGTGAGCGCACATACATCGCACCAATCCCCAAACCAATCATGATAATAAAGATATTTGTTGAAATAGCAAAGGCGCCAATAACACCATCGAAGCTAAAAGACGCATCTAATACTTCAAGATATAAAAAGCCCATAAGACCATTTTGCATAACCTTGCCCGTCATGTTGCTACCAAAGGCGTGATTTAAAATACCTAATGCTTCATGCACCATTAAGCCCATTAAAAAGGCAAGTGCTAACGTACCGCCTTGATTGCTATCCGCATTGTAAATAACGATAAATCCAATAATTAGTGCAAAGATAATATAGCCACCGGGATAGTGACGAATCAGGCTAATAAATCTATTTTCTTCAATTGCTGGGATCCAGTGAAGATCATGCTTCTCAGCAACGAAAAACTTCAAAAACACCATAATCAGAAAGCCGCCACCAAACGCGCAAATCGTAGGAAATCCAAGCTCAAGTGCATGTTGATAAGCCGCGGGGTCATTAGTAGCTAGTTTAAACACATCGATGAAGGATAAGCTTGTCGTCACACTAACCAAGAGGATAGGAAATATTAGGCGCATACCAAATACAGCAATTGGCAAACCGATCCAGATAAAGATTTTTTGCCATTTTTTAGGCATTTTGGCAAGTACTTTGGCATTGACAACAGCGTTATCAAAACTCAATGAAATCTCTAAAAGTGCCAAAACCAAAATCAAATAAAGCGCATAGGCTTTGTGTGTTGGTTCAAGCATGACTGCGGCAATAATGCCAACAATCGTAATGAAAAAAGCACTGTAAAAATACTTAAGGTTTTGATGCATGTTTTTTATCCTTCTATCCTTGCCATTGTTTCATTTGAGGTAAATTTAGTCCAAAAACATCGAGTGTACGATAAACAAAGTCATCGATGATTTCATCAAGCGTTTGCGGTTTGTGATAAAAAGCAGGTACAGGCGGCATAATAATTGCACCTGCTAATGTCGCTTTTTGCATATTTTCAATGTGTATTAAGCTAAAGGGGGTTTCTCTTAAGCAAATAATGAGTTTACGCCGCTCTTTGAGCACGACATCCGCAGCGCGCGCAATTAACGAATCCCCTATGCCATTGGCAATTTCAGCCAAGGTTTTAGTCGATGAGGGAATGATGATCATGCCATCGGTTGGGTAGGAACCACTAGCAATTTTAGCGCCAATATCAGCGTTAGCATAATAGCTATGTGCTAAGGATTTGATCTCTTGTGAGCGATACGCTGTTTCGTATTCACGCGTCATCTCAGCTGGCTTTGATACGATTAAATGCGTTTCAATGCCTTGCACTTTTAGAACTTTAAGCATTCTGACAGCATATTCAATGCCGGTGGCACCGGATAAAGCAATAATAATTCGATTATGTTTAAGCATATGCTTGAGTAATAAAGTGATATTTTAAGTTGGCTGGGAGTATATACGACAGGTGCGATATTTTACAGGGATTAATTCAGAGTAATTGTTTTTTGTAGGGGCGTATTGCATACGCCCAATACTTTATACATTCAATTATTTACAGCTAGTTTAAAGGCTTTAATGTGCGATAAAGACTAAATAGAAAATATACCAAAATATAACTGACAATCGTCCAAGTCAAAATGGCGTTGGCTATTGGCCAAATAAGTGCTGAAGCAATCGTTGCCGCACCCCATATCAATGTGTAAATAAACATCAATGAAATAACTGATTTACGTTTGCTTAGATAATTCATACGTGATGGGTAAATGTATTTAATCGGCACAAAGGTCAAAATCGTTAATGCAACAATAATCACAAAGTTGGTGACTCCTGAGAACTGGAAATAAATCAGATAATAAATTGCCAGATTCCAATAGCTTGGAAAGCCTTTAAAGAAATGGTCTTTGGTTTTGGCATCAAGTTGGCAAAATTGATAGCATGAGGCAAGCATGATCAAGATAAGCGCAAGTGTTTTAAAGCCATCAGGTACGACATCGGTGATATAAACCCATACAGCGGGGATAACCGCATAATTGGTAAAATCAATAATGTTATCTAATAGGCCACCATCTAAAGGAGCTAGTTTTTTAATATCAACACGTCGTGCTAATGTGCCATCAGCGGCATCGATTAAAATCGCAATGACGACATAGAGAAAGGAAAGCTTTAAATAATGGATATAATCAGGATGGTTTCCTAATAATTTAGCCGCATAAGCTTGTGCTGAGCTGGTTAGTGCCAGTACCGAGAAAACAGCGCCACTAGCGGTAAATAAATGTACGAACCATGCGTAAATACGTTGAAAAAAAATAGGCATAGGTTTTTAAAGTAAACTTAAAGTCCGCATAGGGTAGCAAAAAAACCTTAAGATAGAAAGTTGTAAAAACAGTGAGTTAATCAAAGTCCTAAGCTCAGGTAAAGAACCATATTCATTGAGGTAAATTCGCTCGCATTTTGCACTATGCCAATAAAGCTTAATATAAATGTTATCAGTAGCTTGATATCAGAATTAAATTTTAAAAGATACTGTTTAAATCTCTTGGGGTATTATAGTTTAGTCCTGGCGACAGCCCCCTTATTTCTTGCATGTTATCCCTAGGTCTGCCCAGATTGCATCAACCTTATCAATAATATCTTGGCGCATGGCGATCACTTCTCCCCATTCGCGTGTTGTTTCACCAGGGAGTTTATTGGTGGCATCTAATCCCATTTTTGAGCCTAGACTAGCAACAGGCGAGGCAAAATCCAAATAATCAATTGGTGTATTATCAATTAGGGTGGTGTCTCTTGTTGGATCCATACGTGTGGTAATTGCCCAGATCACATCTTCCCACGAGCGCGTATTGATATCATCATCAACAATAATCACAAACTTGGTATACATGAATTGACGTAAGAATGACCAAACCCCCATCATCACGCGTTTGGCGTGTCCTGGGTATTGTTTTTTGATACTAACGACCGCTAAGCGATAGGAACAACCTTCAGGCGGCAAATAAAAATCAACAATTTCAGGGAATTGCTTTTGAATGATAGGCACGAATATCTCATTAAATGCCACGCCTAAAATAGCCGGCTCATCTGGTGGGCGACCGGTGTAGGTGCTGTGATAAATCGGGTTTTTGCGATGAGTGATTTTCTCAACTGTGAATACAGGAAATTTTTCAACTTCATTATAATAACCTGTGTGATCTCCAAAGGGACCTTCCTCAGCTATATCATTAGGATATATAAAACCTTCTAAAATGATCTCAGCATGCGCTGGCACTATAATATCGTCACCATGGAGTATCGACGGGGTGAGCTCGGTTTTACTGCCACGCAATAATCCGGCAAAAGCATATTCAGAGAGGGTATCAGGAATGGGTGTCACCGCACCCAAAGTAGTCGCGGGATCCGCTCCCAATGCGACACATACCGGAAAAGGCTTTTCAGGATTGGCTTTGCACCAAGCTTGGTAATCAAGCGCACCTCCGCGATGATGAAGCCAGCGCATAATAAGGCGATTCTTACCAATTACTTGTTGGCGATAAATACCTAGATTTAAACGCTCTTTACGAATGCTATTGGTGATGGTTAACCCCCATGTAACAAGTGGGGCAATATCTCCAGGCCAGCAGGTTTGTATGGGCATTTGATAAAAATCAATGTCTTCCTTATCGATAGTCACATCACGACACGGCGCATTTTTGATGACCTTAGGCGACATCTTTAAGACTTGCTTTAAAATCGGCATTTTATCCCAAGCATCTTTAAGACCCTTTGGTGGCTCAGGTTCTTTTAAATAAGCCAAAAGTTTACCAATCTCACGCAGTTGACTGACATCATCCGCACCAAGTGCCAAAGCAATGCGTTTTTCAGTGCCAAATAAGTTGGTTAACACCGGCATATGATGATTTTTTGGGTTTTCAAATAAAAGAGCGGGTCCTTTATTGTGCAGTACGCGCGATGAGATCTCAGTCATCTCTAGAAAGGGCGATACTTCTTGTTTGATGCGTTTTAGCTCACCCATTTCCTCCAAGTGATCTAAGAATTCGCGTAAGTCTCTGTAGTTCAGCATAAATGTCTTATCAATTTATCTAAAGATGGCACTTATGGTAATGATTCACGGTGCAAAAAAGCAAGTATTACTCTTTGATTTCTCAAAAGTGTAAAGTATTAACCGTCCCCTGAGCATAGTCGAAGGGTATGGTTGAGTAATTGTACAATGGCTTCGATTGGCGCTCAGCCAACGTGAAATAACCTCCCCCTTGCGGGAGAGGTCGTGCAGCGTAAGCTGCACGGGTGAGGGGAGACGCTTAAAGCAGCTGTTTTTGTTTGCTAATAGATAAACAACTAAAGATTTTGCAGTAGTGACTTCTTCATTTATGGAAATGATCAGGTTAGAATGTCTAGTATTGACGAATTTAATGAGTGCTTATACACAATGTCACTAGGAAAAGAAGACCTAAAACAGGCGGGATTAAAAATCACGCAACAACGACTGAAAATATTACGTATTTTTGAAGAATCAGATCAGCGCCATTTATCTGCTGATGATGTTTATCGAATTGTTAAAGAAAAAGAAGAAGATATTGGTATTGCAACGGTTTATCGCGTCTTGGCACAATTTGAGTCGGCAGGACTTTTGCAGCGCTTAAACCTTGGTCGTGAGCAAGCGGTATATGAGCTTGATTGGGATGATCATCATGATCATATGATCTGTGTTAAATGTCACAAAGTGGAAGAATTTGTTGATCATGTGATTGAAGCAAGACAAATGAAAGCAGTCGAAGAGCTAGGTGGCAGTCTCGTTGAGCATAGTTCCGTGCTCTATATCGAATGCAAAGATTGTTTGAATAAGAAAAAGGAAAAATAAAATAAGACAAAACTAATGATAGATTAACGACTATTTTGGGCGTGGTTCAACAAAAGGTTAATATGTGTTCAGATAAGTTACCAAAAGGTAAGTGAAATTCTACCAAGGATATGGCATACTTTGGAAAGTAGATTGATCTTTAAAAACTAATAACTAAGCAGCTTGCTTAAAT
>JAQCCA010000102.1 GCA_027621155.1 Pseudomonadota bacterium
GGAATGAAGCCACGCCTACCTTGTCTACTCGCCCTCGCGTTCCGCTCTCCCTGGCTCGCAGCGAATGAGCAGCATTTTTGGGTGATTGTAGTAAGTGCATAGTTTCTAAATAGCTGTTGAAAAGACTTAAAGGCAAAACAACAGCATCTTCTTTGTCACGTCTTGTTATTACCGTATAGTCATGATCCTCAACCGTTTGATCAAGGATGCGATTAAAGTTGTTCCGAGCGGATGAAAAATTTACGATTCTCATAGGTCACCTCTTAAGTTATGATTGCTAATGACATTATAGAGTTGAACAATATATTGTTCAAATGAAAAATTAGACGTAAGCCAAGGTGTGGGTGTTAAATAATTTTGGCTAATAATTATTCATTTTTTAAATGTGATAAATACCTTTTAGCCATAAAGTCAATCATGCCAGTTTTAATTAGGAAAAAAATAGTTATACTATGCGCTAAGTTATTTTCCAATAACTTAGCTAGATATAAAGGAACTAAGGAAATCGATATGATCAAGTACTTGTACTTTTTTGTATCCACACTAAAAAGGATGGTTAAGCCATTGTCTTTGTCAGGTGTTGGAGGCAGAAAATTAAAGCGCAAAAAGCCTTTAGCTAAGCCGTTTGTCGCATTGATGGTATTATTGCCAGCAATGTTGCTTGGGGGGTGTTCCTCAGGTGTGCTAGATCCGCAAGGACCTATCGCGCATCACGAGCTTAGGCTATTGATATTTGCTATTTTGTTAATGTTAATCGTGGTAATACCAGTGATTTTCTTGACGTTTTGGTTTGCATGGCGCTATCGCGACTCTGCAACCAAGTCAAAGTATCGCCCTGAATGGTCGCACAGCACAGCACTTGAGATCGTCTGGTGGGCGATTCCGTGTGTGATTATTTTGATTTTAGGTATTGTAACTTGGGTGACAACGCATTCACTTAATCCGTACAAACCACTAAAATCTGATAAAGCACCTGTTGAAATTGAAGTCGTGGCATTGGACTGGAAGTGGATGTTTATTTATCCGCAATATGATATCGCAACAGTGAATAAAATTGTTATCCCTGTTGGACATCCGATTAACTTTAGAATTACATCAGCAGCACCTATGAACTCGTTCTTTATTCCGCAATTAGGTGGTCAGATTTATGCGATGACTGGCATGATAACTAAGCTTCATTTATTGGCAACTAATCCAGGTGAGTATCGTGGCTTCTCAGCTAACTACACAGGTGAAGGTTTTGCGCATATGCAATTTTATGCAGATGCCACATCTGAGGCTGACTTTAATAAGTGGGTGCTTGAGGCTAAAACATCGAAGAAAGATCTAACTTGGGACTTTTTCTGGGATCATTTGGCAAAACAATCGATTAATAATCCAGTGACTTATTATGGTCAAGTCGATAAGAATTTGTTTAATGACATTGTTATGTATTACATGATGCCAAACTATAAACCCGGCATGATGGGGCATATGCATCATATGTCAGAAATGAGCCACTAAGTGTGAATAAATAGGGAACGAATATGTTAGAAGCATTGATTGGAAGACTGAGTGATCCACACACAGCCTTCCCGTATTTGTGGGAACCCGTAAGCCAGCAGTTAATCATTCTTGGAATGTTTATCTTTATTGTTGTTGGTGGGTTGTTATTGGTAGGTGGTTTGACCTACTTCAAAAAATGGGGCTACTTATGGCGTGAATGGTTCACGACAGTAGACCATAAAAAAATTGGTATTATGTATATCATTGTCGCGATGGTGATGTTATTTCGTGGATTTGTCGATGCGGCAATGATGCGTACACAACAAGCGCTATCATCAGGTGATCACACAGGCTATTTGATTCCACAGCATTTTGATCAGATCTTTACCGCACATGGTGTGATTATGATTTTCTTTGTGGCAATGCCTATCGTTTTTGGTTTGCTTAACGTTGCTGTACCATTACAAATTGGTGCGCGTGATGTGGCATTCCCATATCTTAATGCCTTGAGTTTTTGGCTTTTTGTGGTTGGCGTGATCTTAGTGAACATGTCACTATTAATCGGTGATTTTGCACATACGGGTTGGTTGGCTTACCCACCTTATTCGGAGACTGCTTTTAGCCCCGGGGTCGGGGTCGATTACTGGATATGGGCGCTGCAGATATCTGGTATAGGTTCACTGTTAACAGGCGTTAACTTCTTTGTCACCATTATTAAAATGCGTTGCAAGGGTATGACATTAATGAAAATGCCAGTCTTTACATGGACTGCATTATGTACGGTGATTCTTGTTATTGCCGCTTTCCCTGTATTGACTGTGACGTTAGCGTTGTTAACCTTTGATCGTTACTTAGATATGCACTTCTTTACCACGAGTGGTGGTGGCGATCAGATGATGTATATTAATTTGATCTGGATTTGGGGGCACCCTGAAGTTTATATTTTGATTTTACCGATGTTTGGGGTTTTCTCAGAAATTACGTCAGTATTCTCAAAGAAAAAACTCTTTGGTTATGCAACAATGGTTGGCGCAACGATAGCCATTACGGTCTTGGCATTCTCGGTATGGTTGCATCACTTCTTCACGATGGGGGCAGGTGCCAATGTTAACGCCTTCTTTGGTATTATGACGATGATTATTGCAATTCCAACGGGGGTTAAGATCTTTAACTGGTTGTTTACTATGTTCCGTGGACGCATTACCTTTACTTCACCAATGTACTGGTTAATGGGCTTTTTAGTAACATTTACCATTGGTGGTATGACCGGTGTGTTATTGTCTGTTCCAGGCGTTGATTTCCAAATGCACAACAGTGTGTTCTTAATTGCACATTTCCATAATGTGATTATTGGCGGTGTGGTATTTGGTGCCTTTGCTGGATTGACTTACTGGTTCCCTAAAATGTTTGGCTTCAAACTCAATGAGCGTCTTGGTAAATGGGCATTCTGGTTCTGGATCGTTGGCTTCTTTGTTGCCTTTATGCCGCTTTATTACCTAGGTGCGATTGGTATGACGCGTCGATTATACCACTATGATGCAGCAACTGGCTTCCAGCCATGGTTGATTGTCGCGTGGGTTGGTTCGATGCTTATCGCGATAGGCATACTTTTGCAAGTGATTCAAGTGATTGTCAGTATTAAAAACCGTCATAAGTATCGCGACTTAACAGGTGATGCATGGGGTGGACATACGCTTGAGTGGGCAATTGCTTCTCCTGCACCTTTTTATAACTTTGCGCATGATCCTGTGGTTGATTCATTGGATCCATTTTGGGAGCAGAAGAAAAAAGGCTTAAATATCGAGAATCGTCCAGTCGCTGAAAAACGTCCATATGAAGATATCCATATGCCGCGCAATACAGGTGTTGCCTTTATTATCGGTGCGTTTAGCTTGGCTTTTGGATTTGCTATGGTTTGGCATATCTGGTGGCTAGCAGGCATTGGTTTGTTAGGTATTCTTGCTTCCGTGATTTCACGTTCGTTTAATTACGACATCGACTACTACGTGAAAGCCAAGGAAGTTGAAGAAACTGAAGCTGAAATTGAAAAAATGAAGAAGGTGGGCGTATGAGTACTACAGCAGTAGAAAACCATCACGGTGAACATCACCACCACTATGATGGTTCCAAAAGCGTATTTGGTTTTTGGATTTATATTATGAGTGACTGCGTATTATTTGCGACATTGTTCGCAGTATATGCGGTATTTCACACCCATACATTTGGTGGTCCTAGTGCCAAAGAGCTATTTAGCTTGCCATTTGTATTTATTGAAACCATGCTCTTATTGATCAGTAGCTTTACCTTTGGCTTGGCAATACTATCGCGCAACTCAGGTAACATCAAAGTGATTACTGGTTGGTTATGGGTGACATTCCTATTTGGTCTAGGCTTTATCATTATGGAGCTTTATGAATTCCATCACTTATATATGGAAGGTCATACTTGGGCGACAAGTGCATTTTTATCGTCATTCTTCACTTTAGTGGGAACACACGGCTTGCATGTAAGCATTGGTTTAATCTGGATTGTGAGTATGATTTTTCAAATCCGTAAGCATGGTATCACGCCAATGAGCAAAACAAAGTTAACCTACTTAGGTTTGTTCTGGCACTTTTTGGATATCGTCTGGATTTTCGTATTCTCAGTTGTCTACTTAATGGGAGCAATCTAATATGGCAGGCGAACATTTATACGATCATGAAACGGGTGCGGCATATGGCACATACAAAACCTATATCACCGGTTTTGTATTATCGATCATTATTACCGTTATTGCTTTTAGCTTAGTTGGGTTTAAAGTCTTCCCTCCAGTTGGGCTGTATATCTCGGTAGCGATTTTGGCACTTATCCAGTTGTATGTGCAGTTAGTATTCTTCTTGCACTTAAGTACAGACTCAAAAGCACGCTGGAATATGATTAGCTTCATATTTGCAGTGATTGTTGTATTAATTCTAGTTATCGGTACGTTATGGATTATGTTCAATCTTTACAGCATGATGATGGTCATGTAACGTTAATGAAACTCATAAAGCTCATCAAGCCGGGAATTATTTTCGGTAATATCGTTACCTTGTGCGGTGGCTTTTTTGTTGCGGTACAAGGTAATTTTTCTTGGATCGTTTTTTTAAGTGCGCTCATTGGTATGGCATTTGTCATCGCTTGTGGCTGTGTTTTGAATAACTATATCGATCGCGATATTGATCAGCTGATGAAGCGTACACAAAAGCGTCCATCAGCTTGTGGCTTAGTGTCATTACGTTTTGCCGTAAGTTATGCATTTATCTTAGGCATTGTTGGTTTTGTCGCATTGTATCTAGGAACAAATAACCTAACGCTAATTATTGCTGCTATTGGCTTATTTGCCTATGTCGTGGCTTATACATTATGGTTTAAGCGCAGCTCAATCTTTGGCACGGTTGTTGGCGCTATTTCTGGTGCTGTTCCGCCAGTGATTGGCTATACCGCAGTGACGAATCGATTTGATGCAGTTGCATTGACGTTATTTATTATCTTAGTCTGCTGGCAAATGCCACATTTCTTTGCGATTGCGATTTATCGCAAAGATGATTATGCCGCAGCGAATATTCCGGTGTTGCCACTTAAGCGCAGTATGCTGTACACGCAGATTAATGCGCTTATCTTTGTTGTGTTATATGTTGTTGCGACATTAATGTTAGCAGTGGTTGCACATGTCCATTTGTTGTATTTAGCTGTTGCCTTTATCTTAGGGATTGCATGGATTGCATTGAGTATTAAAGGATTTAAGGCTGCAGATAAGGCACATTGGGCGCGCAAGATGTTTGTATTCTCTATTGTCAGTATTACCTTATTGAGCATTTTTATGGCAGTGTAGGGGCAATTCATGGGTAGGGGCAATTTATGAGTAAGGGCAATTCATGAATTGCCCCTACGGATGCTATTAGCATGCCGGAAGCAAAGACGGTGAAAAAGTACTTTCGCTTATCAAGTTGTTTGCTACAATTATCCGGAATTAAATCAACAAGGAAGACGACCTACGTGGAAGTTAGTAACTTTTTTGCCTCAACAACCTATATCCCTATTGTGTTAATGGTTATTTTATTATTGGGCTTTGCTTGTCAATGGTTGGCGTGGCGTCTGCGCCTGCCGGCAATTTTATTTTTATTGATTGTCGGGATTTTATTAGGACCTGTCAGTCAATTAGTTCTAGGTGATCATTACCAGTTCTTGCGTCCGACACTTGTTTTTAAGGATATGCTATATCCGATTGTTTCAATTTGTGTGGCAATTATTCTTTTTGAAGGCTGTATGAGTCTGAAGTTCAGAGAAATCAAAGGCTTGGGTGGAACAGTAAGAAATATTGTGACCATAGGGCTCTTGATTACCGCGATTTTAACGACTTTTTTAGTGCACTATCTCTTTGATATTTCATGGAAAGTCGCAGCTCTCATTGGTGCGATATCTTCAGTCAGTGGTCCTACGGTTGTTGTGCCGATTTTGCGTAGTGTGCGCCCAACAGAGAAACTTGCTAACATCATTCGTTGGGAAGGCATGTTGGTTGATCCGATTGGTGCGCTGTTAGCTGTGATTGTTTTCACCGCGATTACCGCCTCACAATACAATGCCTTTTGGCATATCACCGTGCATATTTTATTGGTATTTCTCGTAGGTGGAATTGGCGGGTTGGTTGCAGGATTTTTATTGGGTACGGTACTTAAAAAGCAGTGGGTGCCAAGCTACTTGAATAATATGTTTGTATTGTCATTTGTGATTACTAGCTTTGTGATTGCTGAGCATATTGTTGAAGGTGGTGGGCTCTTGATTGTCACTATTATGGGGATTATCGTCGGTAATATGCCTAATGCTCATATTGAGGAAATTCTTGATTTTAAAGAATCGTTAAGTCTTATCTTAATATCAAGTTTATTTATTATTTTAGGTGCGAATGTTAGTTTTGAGTACTTAGAAGCCGTATGGTGGAAAGCCATTATATTGGTGCTGATATTGCAATTTATTGTCAGACCGATTGCTGCGGGCTTCTCAACCTTGGGCAGTGAGCTTAGTTGGCGTGAGCGTGTCATGGTGGGGTGGATTGCACCACGCGGGATTGTTGCCGCTGCTGTAGCTGCATTATTTTCAATCAAGGTCATTGAAAATTTAGGTTTGCCACAAGAAGGTGAGCTACTCGTTCTTATTGTCTTTATGATTATCTTGGGTACGGTGATTATCCAGAGTCTTACCGCACCATTTTTAGCAAAAATATTACATGCATCGGCACCTGAGCCACGCGGATTCTTGGTCATTGGTGGCAATACATTAGCCAGAAGTATCGCTAAAGAATTGCATAATAACGATGTGCATGTCGTACTTGCGGACACTAGTTGGCGTAGTGTTCAGGCGTGTCGTTTACAAGGTTTGACCTGTTATTATGGCAGTTCCGTATCAGAGCATGCTGATTGGCATTTAAATCTGGTGGGTATTGGGCGAATGCTTGGCTGCTCATCAAGCGAACAGATGAATACTTTGGCAGCGGTGAAGTATTATCGAGAGTTTGATGGGCGAGCGTCTGTTTTTGTCTTGCCAACAGCACAAAACAAAGCAAATTCTAAGCTCACCTATCTTACTAAGAAATATGCCAAGCGCTTGTTTAGTAAAGATCTGTCTTATCAAACATTAAGAAGTATTATCAAGCAAGGTGGACAAGTTAAAACAACAACCATTAGTAATGAGTTTAATTGGGAGCAGTTTTTATCCCTCAATCAGCAGGCAATTCCATTATTTTATATCAATAAAAAATCACAAATTCACGTAGTTTCTCCTGATAGCCAACATGTGCCTGAAGCAGGTTGGCGCGTGGTTTACCTGATGCCACCTGAGAATTGGGTGGCTGAGAGCGATGAGGAATAGTAATAGACGTCCTAAAATATCGCATTTAAGATCTGTAGGATCGTCCACACCATCACACCGGTGAGGACATAAAAGACGCTAAAGGCAAACACTTGACTGCGCTTGAACTCATTCAGTAATTTATCGATAAAAATGCCAATAATAAAAGCATAGGCAAATAAGCCAATGGCTTGATCAGTAATAAATAATGAGCTAAAAAATAAATTAATACTGATATTGCTATTTAAATACAGCATGGTGAGCAAAGTAATAGAACTAACACAAAAGATCACAATAAGTAAGATGGCAAGCTGAGTTTTGAGCCTCTTGATACTGGCGATATAGCAAATAATCGCTGCTAGTAAGAGGTTAATTGGGGCTGTTTTTAAAAACAGACTAGGTGTTAAGTAATCGCTATAATGTACAAGTGCCTGAAATTTGAT
>JAQCCA010000103.1 GCA_027621155.1 Pseudomonadota bacterium
AGTGATCCAGTATCTGAGGTCATTGCTTTTGCTAAAGAAAAGATACAAATACTTTTAGATGCGGGCATGCGCAAGAAAAGACTCATTTTTGATATTGGGATTGGTTTTGGTAAAACAGCTTATCAAGCACAACAACTACTTGGTGCCGTTGCTGAAATTAAAGAGTCTCTTGGTATTAAAATGCTCGTCGGGCACTCACGTAAATCATCTGTCATGCCGTATGTTGCAGGTGAAGATAATGCCGAAAAGGATCTGGCTGCAGCAATGATTTCGCGTGATTTGATGAAAAAAGGGGTTGATTATCTGCGTGTGCATAATGTTCGATTAACCGCGATAGCAAAGCATATTTAATGGCGGAAGGTCACTGCATTTAGCAAATAGTTATGTTACACTTTTGCCCGCAAACATTATTAACTTTTGGAAGGCAGATGAATTCAAACATAACTCTTGCAAATGCTATTCGTTTTCTCTCAATGGACGCTGTACAGAAAGCAAAATCAGGACACCCAGGTATGCCGATGGGCATGGCAGATATCGCGACAGTACTGTGGCGTAAATATCTAAAACATAGCCCTAAAAATCCACATTGGCTTAATCGCGATCGTTTTGTGTTATCAAATGGTCATGGTTCAATGTTGTTATATTCGTTATTACATTTGACAGGTTATGACTTATCAATTGATGACTTAAAGAATTTCAGACAATTACACTCAAAGACCCCAGGGCACCCTGAGTACGGTTACGCACCAGGTATTGAGACAACAACTGGTCCTTTGGGGCAAGGTATTGCCAACGCCGTTGGTATGGCACTGGCAGAAAAACTATTAGCCGATAGCTATAATCAACCGGCACATGAGATTATCAATCATTTTACCTATGTCTTTATGGGTGATGGCTGTTTGATGGAAGGTGTATCACATGAAGTGAGTTCTTTAGCGGGTACGTTGAAATTAGGTAAGTTAATCGCTTTTTGGGATGATAATAGTATTTCGATCGATGGTGATGTAAAGGGGTGGTTTACCGAAGATGTTGCTAAGCGCTATGAGGCTTATGGTTGGCAGGTTATTACCCATGTCGATGGTCATGATTTTGATGCAATTGATGCTGCCATTGCTAAGGCACAAGCGGAAAGCTCAAAGCCAACATTGATTTGTTGCAAAACCAAGATTGGTCAAGGTTCACCAAATAAAGCAGGTAGCCATAGCGTGCATGGTGCACCTTTGGGTGATGATGAGATTATGAATACTCGTAAAGCGCTTGATTGGCATTACTCACCTTTTGAGATCCCAAGTGATATTTACGCAGATTGGTCAGGTATTGAAAAAGGGTCAGCGCTAGAGCAGAGCTGGAATGAACAGTTCGCTCAATATCAAAAAGCGTATCCTAATGAGTTTAATGAATTAAATGCGCGCTTAAGCAAAAGCTTACCGCAAGACTTTGGTGGCTTGATTAATGACTATATCAATAAGCTACTTAATGACAAGCCAACGGTAGCAACGCGCAAAGCATCACAGATGGCATTAGAAGAAATCTGTAAATTATTGCCGGATATGTTTGGTGGCTCAGCAGATTTAACAGGCTCCAACTTAACCAACTGGTCAGGCAGCAAATGGCTTAACAATCATGAAAAGCATGCCAATTACCTATCTTATGGTGTGCGTGAATTTGGCATGGCAGCGATGATGAATGGTATGTCGCTTTATGGTGGCTTTAGAGCGTATGGTGGTACTTTCTTAGTGTTTAGTGATTACGCGCGAAACGCCATTCGTATGAGTGCTATTATGAAGCAGCCAGTAGTTTATGTGATGACACATGACTCAATTGGTTTGGGCGAAGATGGTCCAACACATCAACCAATTGAACACGTACCAAGTCTGCGTGTGATGCCTAATTTAAATGTTTGGCGTCCAGCAGATGTAATTGAAACAGCGATTGCGTGGCAGTGTGCCGTTGAAGAGCAAAGCACGCCATCATTATTGGCACTTTCTCGTCAAAATCTACCAACTTTGGTGGCAAGCAATAGCCAAGCACAACTGGTTAAAAAGGGTGGCTATTTATTAAGAGAAACCCAAAATGCTGAGATTACCTTGATTGCTACAGGTTCTGAAGTAAGTATCATGTGTGAGGCAGCGGAAACATTAGCTAAAGAAGGCATTGTCGCAAACGTTGTGTCTATGCCTTGCGTTGAGAAATTCATGCAACAAGATGATTTATATCAACAATCCGTGATAAAACAAAATATTCCTGCAGTAGTCATGGAGGCGGCACAAGGTGATTTATGGTATCGTTTATTGCCAAAGACAGGTGGAGATGTGATTGGCTTAAATCACTTTGGTGAATCAGCACCGGCTGAAAAATTATATGAGGTGTTTGGTTTGACAGCACAAAACGCTGTGGCTAAAGCCAAAGCGCTTCTAGCTAAAACAACGGTTGAAAGTTTATAAGCCATATACGGCTAATTTAAAAAAGGAGAAATAAAAGATGGCAATTAAAATTGCAATTAATGGTTATGGTCGCATCGGTCGTTGTGTATTACGTGCGATTTATGAAGCAGGTTTAACAAACGAGTTTAAAATCGTTGCCATTAATGATTTAGGCAGTCCTGAAGTTAATGTTCATTTGACAAAATATGACACAACACATGGTCGCTTTCATGCAGATGTTTCTTTACAAAATAACGAAATGGTGATTAATAACGATCGAATTAAAATCTTAGCTGAGCGTAACCCAGCTGATTTACCATGGAAAGCGTTGGATATCGATGTGGTCTTTGAATGTACTGGTTTATTCACGTCAAAAGAGAAGTGCGGTGCGCATATTCAAGCAGGTGCTAAAAAGGTTGTTATCTCTGCCCCTGGTGGCAATGATGTTGATGCAACGATTGTTTATGGTGTGAATCATGATGTATTAACTTCTGATATGACGGTTATTTCTAATGCGTCATGTACGACAAACTGTTTGGCACCTGTGGCTAAAGTGTTAAACGATAGCATTGGTATTCAAGAAGGTTTGATGACATCCATTCATGCGTATACTAATGATCAGAAAATTGTTGATAGCTATCACAGTGATTTGCATCGCGCACGTGCTGCTGCGCACAACATGATCCCAACTAAAACGGGAGCTGCTGCCGCTGTTGGGTTGGTATTACCTGATCTTAAAGGGCGTTTGGATGGTTTTGCAATGCGCGTGCCAACGATTAACGTATCAGTAGTTGATTTGACATTCACTGCTAAAAAGCACACCTCTGTAGAAGAAGTCAATGGTTTATTAAAAGCCGCTTCTGAAGCAGGTAATTTAAAAGGCGTATTAGGTTATAATGTTGAACCATTGGTATCTATGGACTTTAACCATAACCCACAGCCATCGATTTTTGATGCCACACAAACGCGTGTGATTGGCAATCTTGTAAAAGTCCTTTCTTGGTATGACAATGAGTGGGGCTTCTCAAACCAGATGCTAAGAACAACAAAAGCATGGTTTGCAGCTAAGTAAAAAAAGTAAAAAAGTATTTAAGGCGTGAAGACGCCTTTTTTGTTTTTAAGGATTAATAATGAACTTTTTATCAATAACAGATGTGCCATTAAAGGGCAAAAAAGTACTGATGCGCGTTGATTTCAACGTGCCAGTCAAAGATGGCAAAGTCACCAGTTTCGTGCGCATTGATGCCGCGTTACCCACTATTAGATATGCATTAGAGCAAGGTGCTAGTGTGATATTGATGTCACACTTAGGGCGTCCAGAGGAAGGTCAGTACAATGAAGAATATTCACTGAAACCTGTGGCAGAATGCTTAACACAAAAACTAGGTCAGCCGGTAAATCTTATCAAAGATTATCTCTCTGGTGTGAGCGTCAATGCCGGTGATGTAGTGGTCTGTGAAAATGTACGTTTTAACAAAGGCGAGAAAAAATCAGATGACGCATTATCACAGAAGCTTGCGAGTTTATGTGATGTCTTTGTGATGGATGCCTTTGCAACAGCGCACAGGGCTCAAGCTTCGACTTATGGCGTGGCTAAATATGCACCGATCGCCTGTGCTGGTCTTTTATTAACTGAAGAGTTAAACGCACTTAAAGAGGTGTTGAAAAATCCGCAAAAGCCATTATCCGCGATTGTTGGTGGCTCAAAAGTATCAACCAAATTAACGGTGCTTGAGAATTTAATTGATCAAGTGGATCAATTGATTGTTGGCGGTGGTATTGCTAATACGTTCTTAGTTGCGGCAGGCTTTAATGTCGGCAAATCATTGATAGAAGCAGATCTTATTGATACGGCACGTGCCTTGATCGACAAAGCGCGCGCAAAGGGTGCTGATATTCCATTACCTATTGATGTGCGTGTCGCAAAAAGCTTTAGCGAAGAGGCCAAAGCTGAGATTAAAACCATCGAATCGATTGAACCGGATGACATGATTTTAGATATCGGTCCTTTGACAGAAGTAAAACTTGCAACAACAATTGCTAAAGCTAAAACCATTTTATGGAATGGTCCAGTAGGTGTATTTGAGTTTCCAGAGTTTGAAGCAGGAACCAAAGCGATTGCTAAGGCAATTGCTGATTCAGATGCTTTCTCAGTTGCAGGTGGCGGGGATACCATTGCCGCGATTGAGAAGTTTAATATCAAAGATAAAGTATCGTATATTTCAACCGCAGGTGGCGCCTTTTTAGAGTTTATCGAAGGTAAAATCCTGCCTGGTGTTGAAGTGTTATGTCAACGTGCACAAGAGGTGAAAGCATGAGAAGAACGAAAATCTTAGCAACCATAGGGCCTGCGAGCGAGTCGAAAGAAGTGCTAAGCAAAATGGTCGATGCCGGATTAAATGCAGTACGTTGTAATTTCTCGCATGGCACGGCAGATGATCACCGTAAACGTGTACAACTGATCCGTGAAGTTGCCAAAGAAAAAGGCGTTTATATCGGTATTTTAGCGGACTTACAGGGGCCAAAGATTCGTGTGGCTAAGTTTAAAGATGGCAAAGTGATCTTAAAAAATGGTGATACATTTATCCTTGATGCCGAAATGGATAAAGCAGCTGGCGATGAAAAATCAGTTGGCATTGATTATAAAGAACTGCCAAATGATGTTAAAAAAGGGGATGTTCTACTGTTAGATGATGGCAAGATCGTGTTAACGGTTGCCAAAGTTGAAGGTGCTAAAGTGCATTGTAAGGTCACTGTGGGTGGCAAGCTTTCTAATAATAAAGGCATCAATAAAAAAGGTGGCGGCTTAACCGCTCCAGCATTGACTGAAAAAGACAAGGAAGATATTAAAACCGCAGCAGCACTTGAGGTGGATTATGTGGCAGTTTCTTTTCCACGAGATGCCAAAGATATGGAGTATGCGCATAAGTTATTGCTAGAATCAGGCTCAGAAGCAGGCGTTGTTGCTAAGGTTGAACGCACTGAAGCGGTGGCTAATATCGAAGAAATCATTAAAGCATCCGATGCGATAATGGTCGCACGTGGCGATTTAGCCGTTGAGATAGGTGACGAGAATGTGCCAGCGGCTCAGAAGATGATTATCCGCTTAACGCGTGAATTAGATAAAGTCGTTATTACCGCAACGCAAATGATGGAATCGATGATTACAAGCTCAACACCAACGCGTGCTGAAGTATCTGATGTTGCTAATGCGGTGTTAGATGGTACTGATGTGGTTATGTTATCAGCCGAATCCGCAGCAGGAGATTATCCTGTTGAAACGGTCTCTGCCATGTCACGTGTATGTGAAGCGGCTGAGAATAGCAACTTAGTGCATATCGTCTCTAAAGATAATGTGACGCGTCACCATGATCGTGTCGATGAAGCCGTAGCGAGTGCTGCTGTTTATTTAGCAAATCATGTTGATGCTAAAGCGATTATTTCATTAACTGAATCAGGCTCTACTGCGTTATGGATGTCACGTATTAACACCCATCTACCGATTTATGCGTTATCACGTAATCGTATGACTTTGGGTAAAATGACACTTTATCGCGGAGTAGTACCGATTGAGTTTGACTCAACGCGCATGGCGCGCTTTTATGTTAACCGTGAGGCATCTCTTGAGCTTGAGAAGCGTGGTATTGTCAAGGCGGGTGAGTGGATGGTATTAACCAGTGGTGATCACATGGGTGTTCATGGTGGCACCAATAAGATTATGGTTATTCAAGCCGGTAATGTGGTTTAAAGAAAAAATAAGGATAAGAAAATGGCATTAGTATCATTACGTCAATTATTGGATCATGCAGCAGAACATCGTTATGGTATTCCTGCATATAATGTGAATAATTTAGAGCAAATCCGTGCGGTAATGGAAGCTGCAAGCAAAGTTAAAGCACCGGTTATCTTACAGGCTTCAGCAGGCGCTAGAAAATATGCAGGCGCACCTTTTATTCGCCACCTAGTGTTAGCAGCGATTGAGGAATACCCAGATATTCCAGTATGTATGCATCAAGATCATGGGACATCGCCAGATGTTTGCCAGCGATCTATTCAACTAGGCTTTTCATCGGTAATGATGGATGGCTCATTAAAAGCAGACGGCAAAAAGCCAGCAGATTATGCCTATAACGTTGATGTGACTAAGCGCACCGCTGAAATGGCGCATGCTTGCGGTGTATCCGTCGAGGGTGAGTTGGGTTGTTTAGGCTCACTTGAAACAGGGCAAGCCGGTGAAGAAGATGGCGTAGGTGCAGTTGGCACCTTATCACATGATCAGATGCTGACTGATCCGGAGGAAGCCGCGCAATTTGTCAAAGAAACGAAAGTGGATGCTTTAGCCATTGCGATTGGTACGAGTCACGGTGCCTATAAATTTACCAAACCACCTACAGGTGATGTCCTAGCGATCTCACGTGTTAAAGAGATTCATGCACGTATTCCGGATACCCATTTGGTGATGCATGGTTCATCTTCAGTGCCACAAGATTGGCTTAAAATCATCAATGAATATGGCGGTGATATGGGTGAGACTTACGGTGTCCCTGTTGCTGAGATCGTTGAAGCAATCAAATATGGTGTCAGAAAAGTCAATATCGATACGGATCTACGTATGGCAGCTACTGGTGCAATTCGCAAATTTATGGCAACACATCGCGCGGAGTTTGATCCACGTAAGTATAATGCGGTTGCAAAAGATGCGATGCGTGATATTTGTCAGGCGCGTTATGAGGCTTTTGGTGCGGCGGGTATGGCAGATAAAATCAAACCAATCTCTTTAGAGAAAATGTATCAAATGTACCAAACGGGTGAATTAGATCCGCGCGTTAAATAGTTATTAGCTTTGATTCGTTTTGTTGACTAAGGATAACGTTTGAGCAAAGTCCTTGGTCAATGCCTCTATATTTTTATATTTGTCATTACTGAACTTAGATTTTTTAGAAAATACAGTGTAATAGGTTTTACTAAAAATCGGTGTCGGATGAATAACAATCCCTTCAAGTTTGATCTCTTTATCTAAGTGCTCTACAACTTCAGAAACGGCTGGGATTAGTTGGACTTTGTTCATAATTAACATTCTTAAGGCTTGCTCAAGCGTGTTATATGTTTGGATGTGCTTGGCATTATATGATTTGGCGAGACAGCTTAATAATTCACTTGAGTAGCTATTATCTTTGACAAGTCCAATCGTCAGATTAAGCGTGCTGAGATTTGGACATAAATCAAAATGTAACTACCCAGCAGGTTAGATTTTGATAAATCGTAATTTTTGGCAATTTTTCTCGATTTAATGTTTT
>JAQCCA010000104.1 GCA_027621155.1 Pseudomonadota bacterium
CGTCTAGAGGCCTAGGACACCGCCCTTTCACGGCGGTAACAGGGGTTCGAATCCCCTTGGGGACGCCATAATTTAAAAGGTCGCGTAAGCGGCCTTTTTTGTTTGTGTGGATTTTAGATTTGTGTGCGGAAAATTGAGTTAAGCGTATCTTGACCACAAGCAATCGGTAAAAAGGACTTATGATCGATTTCATTGAGTTTAATCGTTAAATCAATCGTGACGAGATGTTGCATTTTTTGGAAATATGGATTGTTGCTAATTATTTTTTGAATGCTTTCAATAATATGCTGATTAAATCTTGGAACACTGATGACCATCTTAAGGAATGCTTTGGTTGTGTTTTTAAGCCCTTGCAGATAGCAGGCATTTAAGTAACTGGTTTGATTGATATAGTAGGGCTTTAACGCCTGCAGACATTGATTGGATTGTACATTGAAGCTTACACAATACTCTGATAATTCATGTTGTAAACCGGTGACAAGTGTAGCGATTGACAAGCTATTGGTGTCATGCTCGTAATAAAGCACTTGACCGTTTTGATAGCTACTGTCATAGACCTGATTAAATTCAGGGTATAAGCCATAAAAATAATGATGAAGGAGTAAAGACGTGCCTTGATTAAGGGTGTTGATAATCTGCATTTGATCATTTTTATCCGCAAGACTGTAGTAATGTTGAAGACCCGCAAAAATAGTGAGTTTAGAGAGGTTAATCATCACAAAGATGTCATGATCACTGGCATAAACATCTTCAATTAGGTGATTGCTCGGGGTAATTGAGAAGTTTGCCACAAAGCAGACATGTTGCGCGCTAATATTATAGTAGTGGATTAACTCGAGTAGCTCGGCAATATTAACAGAGCGTTTGAGCCTGTGATAGCGATCAATAAATGCCTTAATCATAATCGATTATTAACGGTAGTAAATAAAAAATTGATAGGCCTCATTTTTAGTATTGGCTTGAAAAATGAGGTTTTTTTCGCTTAGGATATAATCCCACTCTTGCCCTGGTGATAGGCGATAGGTTTTATACAACAATGGATTATTTAACTGATGTATTCCGCTATCTGGCATGTATTCTAGTTGCACACCTGATAGTGACATTTGATTGATATGTTTATTGCGTGAAATTGCTGAGAGCTTAATGAATTTTGGATTAAGATCAATGCTCTCAACGCTGGGTTTTTTAACGACCAAAAAGAATTGTTTTGCGGCAAGGAAGTCACTCGCTAAGTGCGAGGCAGTGAAATATTCCCCCTCAAGTTTTAGCTCAATAAATTGCTGCTTAATAGGTTTGTTTAAGAATGCCTCAAGTGTGTTAAATAAACTTTGAAAGCATTTGTGTGGGGCGTAAAACTCAAAAGGCGTGTGTAGGGTGTTTTTCTGGAAGACTTGATGCTCGTCAGGTAGTAAAAAACACAGCTCTTTTAAAAGGGTATATAACTCAAAGGGGTGGTAATGGATGGCACGTTGTGTAATTGATTGTAGCTTATCCTCAAGTTTAAACAGCATTAAGCTTAATAATGGATATAAATGCGACTTGTGCTGATAGTGTTGGATAAGGTGTTTAAGAGAAATAAGAATTTTCTCTAGCCGATGTAAAGTCGGCAGAAAAGTTGTGCTATTGCAACTTAAAAGTGGCGGTGTGAACTCAGAAAGTTGCCAACCGTCACTGCTAAGGTGCAGCTCGCAAATTTTGATACTATGCACGGCACTTGGGTCACTTGCAAATGACAAGTGAAAGCAAGGGCGCAAAGTCGGAATATCAGCGATATGCGTTTGATGTGTAACATTCACAAAAATAGATGCTTTGGTATCATCATGATCTGTTAGCGAAAGATGTAAGGCGTTATGTTGTGACGAAAGTTCAAAGAATAAACGGGTTTGCGTGTAGAGTGCGAGCTCATCAATCTTAAGCTCGCCCACACTAAGAAGCTTGGTATCAAGTTTTAAGCTAAGTATGCCATACTGCATTTGATAGGGTAATTGTAGCGCTTGCGCGACATATTGATGCCCCAGAATATCTTGCGTGATGAAATATTTAGCACTTAATAATGCACCATCTTGCCAATGAACTTTTGCTGCCATATTTTACCTTTTTAATTGTTTGTAGGCGGTGTATTAACCAGCTGAAGAAGCTGCTTCATCAATACTTAATAAGCCGTATTGACCTTTTTCAGTGCTCTCACCATGAACAACATCTAATGCCGCTTTTGAGAAGTTGGCCTTATCGACCATAACCCCAGTAATCGTTAGGATATAGTAGTCAGCTGCTGCAGTTGAGCCACCGAGGAAGCCGTATTGTTGGAAATCGATATTAAATGCCGAGTTTTCAACAGGAACTAATACAAGCTCAGAAAGATCAGTAATTACGTCCCATTTCTCATCATTTTTGTACTCTTGAGAAGCATTGGTTTTACCAAACTTGATCGAAGTATCTTTGGCTTCAGATTTCTTAACAGAAGAAATAAGCCCTTCTAGTGTGGTTTTCATTTTTGGACTAATTGGTAAGCCAATAGTCACTTCAAGACTTGCTTTCATTTGTGGACCTGATAAATGAAACTCAATCAGGTTGCAAGCAGCCGTTGGGCTTGTGACATCATTTAAGTTTTGACCGCCATCGATGGCAAATAAAAATTTGCCCATGTCTTGTCCTAAGATTGTTAATGAGTCAAACCAGACACGCGCTTTAGAGTGACTTCCTGCAAAGTCGGCTTCGCCAAGCTTAAAGCTTAGTGGTTTGGCATCTAAGACAACGGATCTTGCTACTTTAGGTTCGATACTTGCCATTTTAAAACTCCTTGTTTATTAGTGGTTAGTGGTTGGGAAATGGGTATGTAGTAAACGATGTTTAATAATGTAATTATTCACCTTCGCCTTCAGCTTCTGCTGTGGCAAAAAGACCTGGATCAAGACGTGTATCAATCTTCAAGGTTGTATCCATGCCTTCAAATTGAATATGCGGTAATACCGTGATATTACACTTATACCAGCCTGCCTTGCCTGGAATTTGGGTTACCTGAATATCAGCGGCTCTAAATGGATACTTTGCCATCTCAAGTGAAGTTGGTTGGAAAACTGTTGTGACATAGCGACCAAGCCATTTTGATAACTGCTCTTGAATGATTTCAGTACTGGTGACACTACCGATTTTATCGCGAATAACACATTTGATATAATGTGCAATGCGTGAAATACATAAAGTATAGGAAAGGTTAGCCACAAGTTGTGAGTTCATTGAATCAAAATTATCGACAAACTCTTCAACACGTTTGATTGAATTAACACTAAAGAAGCAGGCATTTGGTGTGCCTTTCTCCTCAATAATAGGGATAACACCAATGTTTGCTAATGACAGCTCCATGTAATCAGGCAGTGAAATGTTCAAAGCCGAACGTTGTTCATCAAAGCCACGAATGTTATAAACTGGTGCAATAAGCTCTTTGATGTAGCCACCGTTTTCAGGACCGCGAATGTACTGGAACCAGCCACTTTCAGCAAAAGAGCGCATGACATTTTTGGTGAACAATAATGATGAGCTACCCCAGAGATAGGTGTCATTTGATTCGTAATTATTAACCTGCTCAACAAAGTTATTCATGCGGCTATCGGCAACGGGACTGTTTACCGGATGATATGGTTGACGTAAGATGAAGTCACCTAGGCATAAGCCAATGTAGGCAGCCTGATCAGTTTTGCGAAAAGCATTCCAATCGCGATAGCGGGGGTGCTCAAGCAATGTTTCAAAGCTTTTGATTTGTTTGAGCTCAGCAATATCATCAACCCCAAAGAATTGAGGGTTAATCGCAGAGATAAATGGTGCGTGTGCGCTCTCAGCAACCATCCCCATCCCTGTTAACCAAGTGATATCATCCATGCTGTTTTTGAAATCATATAGCCCCATCAATAAACCATATGGCTCACCACCGTATTGGTCATATTCAGAAACATAGACTTTCTTAAATAGTTCACTGCTTGAGATATCATACAGATTGCGTTCAAAGTCGTATTGTAGCTCTTCTTTGGTGACATCAAGTATTGCAACATCGATGTTATCATAATCATGCTGCATGACTTCTTTGAGTTGCAACCATTGATTCTCTATATAGCGAAACTCAGGGTGCAATAAGATGCTATTCACTTGCTCTTCGATGATTTGGTTGATGCGCTCAATCGCACGCTGAACATAGATTTTATTGTAATTGACGATGTCATCGTTATTTGCCAAGACCAGTGCAAGGGCTGCAATATTTCTCGAGTAATAATCATCAGCAATATTGGCAACGGCATTGATGTCTTCTTTAATATTGGCATTTATTTTTTCAATACTGGTACTTTGCTCTTCTTGTGAGCCTCCAAACATTGAAAAAATACTTGCCAAGGCATTTTGTTCTACAGTGCTTGTTTCAGACATTTTATGTTCTCCTTAACCGTTTTGCTGTGGATTTTCTTCACCAGAGACAACTTCACCTTCAATCGCGCCATCATCAGTTTTGGCAAGATTATAGTGATCTAAATTGGGGATCTCTTTTTTCAAAGATTCAAGCGTTTGCTTATCTGAAAAAATACCGTCAATGGTTTTTTTCAATGTGCGATTGTTATCAATGTCTTTTTCAAAGGAAGACAGCATTTCTTTTAATTGGAGAAGTGCATTCAATTCAGGTACTTTTTTGGCAATGCGATCAGGCTGAAAATCTGCCATTGATGTGAACTTGTAATTGATATCAATCATTGGTGATTTCGCAGGATTGATGCTATTGGGAACACGCATATTTGCAGTGATTTCCATATCTTTAAGTGTGGCATCAAGCCCATTTTTAATCACGCGAACATCGCGATCTTCAAATGGCAGCTTGGCATCTTTTGATTTGCCTTTGGATAAGTCGCCCATCACGAGAACGCGATATGGAAGTTCTTTTTTCTTTGCCTCGCCTTTAACACGAGTGTCATATTGAATCATCAATCTTGATTTTGGAAGCTTCTTATTTACAGCCATGTTATCCGTTCCTTTTTAATGCTCTTATGGTTGATTATATGCTGAGAATATTTCCTATCAGCACTTAAGATTTTTACTAGAAATTCAATTTTTTGGTTAGTTATTTGGCTGGATCAATGTAACCTGTTGATTTATGGTTAGTCAATAGCTAGAAGCAAAAAATACAAATTTATTTTTTGAGTGATTTAATAGGTTTTTTTGAAAAAATAACACTCACCTCTTGATTTATATGAATTCTATGCATGTGTGGATGACGATTTTAATGAATCAGACAAATTTTGTTTTTTTTATTTTCAAAAAATGCTTTAAATTGACTTGACCTGATTGTTTGTTTATCGATAGATTATTTATTAGGAAATGGCAAATAATGTCTGTCGTTACTTGAGCTATACCGCTCATAAATTATTTTGCGATAGCTATATCGGCTTGAGTATTGGAGTAACTAACCTACAGGGATAATGGATGATGTTTGGAATGCCTTTTTCAGTTGCAAGTTTTTCACCGGTTGCCAAACTGGGTTATCAAGTCTTGCAGGAAGTGTATAAAAGCTATGCGTCAATCGAAGATGTTAATGATAATACCAAGGTCGAAGATGTTTCACTGATTGTCGTTGATCCGCAGATTGTGCAGCAATATGTTAATTTCTTTGATGATAAAATTGGTGAGATTCGTGAGGGGTTAAAGGGAAGCGTCAATAAGATCGAAAGTCATGATCTGCAATGTCGCATGCAGTTTGGCAGTGAAAACTCAAAAGAGGCGCATAAATTCTTAGCTGAAAGCTGGGGTTTGCGTGAAACATCCAAAAAAATATGGGGCTATCTATCGGGCAAACGCGTGTTTTTAACCGATGGTATTGCGCCATATAAACTAGCAGTTGCCTCTAAAAGTGGGCGCATTGATAATGGTTCAAACTTTTTTGAACTGGATGATGTAAAACGTGATCTTATTATGGTTTTTGCCGATTTGGTTACTTTTTTGCAAGTGCACACAGCAAGCTCATTGGATCCGAAGAAACTCTCTGATGCGCAAACCGATGCAGATATCTCCACAATGGTCAATAAAAGTGGCACGGTTTATACCTTTGTATCCTTGGATATCGTGTTGTTATTTATCATTACCAATCATCTTTATAATATCCTCAATATGACGCATTACCTTTATCAAAATGGTAATTTGGTCTACCCAACCCTATATGCGCATATCGATCATTTAAATGAATATATCACGTCAATTGCTATTCCACTTTTAGAACAAAAGCAAGAGCAAAATTTACAAGAGCGCTCTGAGTCTTTTCGTAATGCCACTTCACATTTGGTTAGTGTGCTTAAGGAAAGTCAGAATATCCATATGCAGAAGATGTCAACCATGCTAAGTCGTATAGGGGATAAACAGGTTGATGAAGTTTCTTATATGAATGCCGCCCCTACCGCAGGAATCGCTAGTTTTTTGGCAAAAAAATCCTACAGCAATATCGCTTCAAGCATGGGTAATGTTAAAGCATTTGTGACCGATGTTGCCGAGCAAAAAGGGCATTATGATCAGATGCAAAAAGTGATTGCGCAAAATAAAGCAGCCATTGAAGCATCCAAGCAAATGATAAAAGAAAAACCTAATGACAAAACCTTGAAAGTTTTTGGCGGTAATTTTGGTCATACGATGTTAGGTGGTGCTGACTTAGGCGGCAAGTTTAAAAAAGCCATTCCACCATTTGAAGTGGCACGCTTGTCACAGTCATATTTCCAAAGTGTCTTGTATAAAGTAGAAACTTCAGCACCAACGGCCATGCTTAAACATATTCACGAATCGATGCCGTTGATGAATTATTACTTTGATTTAGTGCGTCCAATTTTACGCCTGATGTTTAGCTATAATGATATTTCACTTAATAGCAGTATGTTAAATACCTTTATTGGTAGCTTATACCTTAAGATGTTTACCTATTATGATGCTTTTTTTACCGAGGTTAAGGATAAAACCGCTGTTGATGAAAAGCTCAATGGTTTAATGGGTAAAGACTATGTTAATACTGCAGTGAGTATTGCATTGGAAAAAATAGCAAAATCAGATCCTGTAAAACATAAAATTGTTGCTATTAGCTATTCAGATATAAGTATCACAACAGAAAAAGAAATTGCTCAATTATTATTTGGTAGCAAGCAGCAAACAATGCCTGAGATGGCGTATCTTGAGTGTACTGAAATAGAGGGCTTAGAATTAAAGCTAGATGTATTATTTAGCAAGGTGAAAGATCCAGAACAAATCCCAATTGTTCAAGCGTGGGTTGATAAGGTACTGATGATTAAAGCGATTGCTGCCAAACAGGGCGAACCTTTAACGCAGGCAGCAATTGAGATTCCTGGAGACGCCGATGCCAAAGGCTTTGGTGATGATGTAGCTGCACTTTTAAAGAGAGAAAAGCGCGATGAAGTGTATAAACACTTTGCTGAAAATGCGGATGATTTAGAAAAAGTCATTGCCAGTTGCTTCCCACTGGAGATGCCGATGCTGCAATTTTTGTTTAGAAAGCGCAGTGCCGTCAGTCAATCATCTTTGGCAATCAGTGGAGTGACGCCTTTTTATTTGTTGCTTGATTATAGCTATAGCATGGTTGTGTATTCCTTTGTTGTACATTATGCGCGGGAGTCAATGGATAAGGCCAACCAGGCGATTAAAAAGCATCTTTATGTAAAGGATGAGGAAAAGGCAAAAG
>JAQCCA010000105.1 GCA_027621155.1 Pseudomonadota bacterium
TTTATTGGCAAATGAAAACATTAAATCGAGAAAAATTGCCAAAAATTACGATTTATCAAAATCTAACCTGCTGGGTAGTTACTTCTTTTTTAATTTTAGCGCCGTCAGCATCCACTTTAGGCGCCTCCTTTCTTGTGCCGGTTTCTGTATTCGTTGAGAACTTTAATGGGCACCCTGGTAGCTGATATTTCCCCGCTTTGACAATCATATCACGCTCTTTAACAACCGTAAGATGAAGTGCTTGGTTAACATTGTTGATTGGACCTGCGGGCACTCCTGCTTTGACAAACTTATAATACCAGTTAGCAACTGTATCATTGCTAAGCGATTTTTCAAAAGAGGCTTTAATAAGATCATTATGCGCTAAACGATCTTTATTGGTTTGGCAGTTAGGGTCATTTTTGAGTTGATCAAGTCCCATGACGTCACAAGCACAGGCAAACAGCTTATCGGTTGCCGCACAAATTACAATATCATCATCTTTACATTTAAATGTACTAAAAGGTGAAATATTGGGGTGTTTATTACCAATTCGGCTTGGAGTTTTATGCAGCATCTTATCAGAGACAACATCACTTTCTAAAAACGATAGCATCGCATCAAACATGGCAATATCAACTTGGCAACCCTTGCCGGTTTTCTCGCGCTGATATAAAGCCGTAGCAATCGCAGAGAAGCAATACACGCCTGCTAACATATCAGAGACTGAGGGGCCTGCTTTAAGGGGTGGACCATCTGGTTCGCCTGTAACACTCATAAAGCCACTCATTGCCTGAATCAGCTCATCATAGGCAGGTAATTGTGACATTGAACCAGATTGCCCAAAGCCTGAGATAGAGGCGAAAATTATGCGAGAATTAATCTTACAAAGCGCATCATAATCAAGACCAAGCTTAGCCATGGTGCCTGGGCGAAAGTTTTCAACCACAACATCTGCCTGTTTGATAATGTTTTTAACAAGTGCTAAATCATCAGGGTCTTTAAGATTAACTCCAACACTTTCTTTGCCTCGATTCACCGTTTCAAAATACATGGAAATGCCATCGATAAAGGGACCAAATTGGCGTGAATCTTCACCGATTTCTGGGCGTTCAAGCTTGATTACTCTGGCACCTAGATCACACAATAGCATGGTGCAAAACGGTCCTGATAACACATGGGTAAAATCAGCAATTAATAATCCGTCAAATGGTTTCATCACAAACTCCTTGTTTCTTTGTTAGCTTTTGACAAGTTTGAGTATAGATAAAAAAAATTGCTTTGCTGATATTTTATATTTTAAATCATGCTAAGTGTTTTTAGATAGAGCTAGCGATCGTCTGCCCCATATTGATTTTGCCCGTGATATTTGCTTGCCATGCGATTTTATTGTCAGGGAAAAGCGTGATAATCGTTGAGCCAAAATTAATAAACCAATCTCATCACCTTTATTAAAATGTAAGTTTTGCTCAGAGTAATCAAAGTGTGTCACTTTGCTATAGAAATTAGGAGCAACTAACTTGTGCCAAACAGTTTCAATCCCTGCAACAAGCATTGCACCCACAAAAATAACGGCAATTTCACCAATAGCAGTATCGAAGTAACAAATCAGGCGCTCATTCTTGGCGAAGAGTCCATCGATATTTTCTGCGGTTAACTCATTGACTGAGAACAACTTGCCTGGAACATAGGTCATGCGTGTGAGTTTACCGTCAATTGGCATATGCACACGATGATAATCCGAAGGGGATAAATAAATCACTGAGAAATCAGTATAGTTTTCTTTTGCCGTATCAGCTGTAAGTTCTTTTAATGAGAAATACTTGCCTTTGGCTTGGATTAGTTTGCCTTCGGTAATTTTTCCTGCTTGCGTGATCTTGCCATCAGCTGGCGAGATAATGTTGTTATCACTTGGATCGATGGGGCGTGCTTCTGGTTTTAATTTGCGGGTAAAAAAATCGTTAAAACTAGCATAGCTTATCGGATCGTCAATTAATGCGTCAGTTAACTCGATCTTAAAACGTTTCATCGCAAGGTGGATTAATTTATTTTTAATGGTTGGGTTTTCACAATTAGCAAGCTTGCCAGCAAGGCGTGATAAACAGGCTTGTGGTAATATTTTTTGAAGCGTTAGAAATAAGGTATCTTTAAACATGCAGTATTAAGCGATATATTTTTGGCTGGCATTGTAAATTATTTTACATCTGCCAGCCACTGATTTATTGTAAGCAGGTTTTTTAGAGGTAAATGGGCTTTTTTAAGGGTGAGTTTATGAATATTAGTATTTTTGATTTGTTTTCTATTGGTGTTGGACCATCATCGTCACACACAGTGGGTCCAATGCGTGCAGCCTTTAGGTTTTTACAAAAAAATCAAGCCGCATTGCAAGAGACTAAGCGTTTTACGATTGAGCTTTTTGGCTCACTAGCATTGACAGGAAAAGGGCATAAAACAGATTATGCCTGTATTTTGGGATCGGCAGGCTTTGAACCACATAGTATTGATATTAATGCGGCTGCACTTTGTTATGATCAGATGCTTAAAAGCAAAAAGATGAAATTATTGGGATCTTATGAGATTGATTTCGATTATACGGCTGATCTGATATTTCACTATAATGAGGCGCTGCCAGAGCATGTCAATGGTATGTTGTTTACGTTATGGAATGCGCAAGATGAAAAACTTGACACATTGAAGTATTTCTCAGTTGGTGGCGGATTTATTTTAGATGAGCATGAGATGCATCGGCATAATGATCCAGCTCCTGTTGATGCGCATGCTGTACCTTATCCATTTGCAACGGCTAAAGAGTTATTAGATCTGTGTGAAAAACATCAGATGAGTATTGCCGATTTAATGATGGCGAATGAATGTGCGCTACGTGATAAACATGAAGTCGAAGAAGGGGTCTTAGCAATCTGGCAAGTGATGGATCAGTCCATTGAAAAAGGTTTACAAACAGATGGTGAGCTACCCGGTGGGCTTAAGGTTAAGCGTCGAGCGTATAAACTTAAAAAACGTTTAGAGGAGTCGCGTTTAGATATTAAAGACCTTAATTGGCTCAATGTTTTTGCTATTGCTGTCAATGAAGAGAATGCTGCCGGTGGCAAGGTGGTCACAGCACCAACCAATGGAGCAGCAGGCGTTATTCCTGCAGTGTTAAAGCATCATGTATTAAGTCATCCCTTTACCAGCAAGAAAGAGATTATCGATTATTTGTTAACAACGGCAGCGATTGGTATTTTGTTTAAAAAAGGAGCGTCTATTTCAGCCGCTGAAGTAGGCTGCCAAGGTGAGGTTGGTGTCGCCTGCTCAATGGCAGCAGCGGGGCTTTGCGCGATTCTAGGTGGCAGTGTTGAACAAGTCGAAAATGCCGCTGAGATGGGTATGGAGCATAATTTGGGTCTAACCTGTGATCCGATTGGTGGTTTGGTGCAAATTCCGTGCATTGAGAGAAATGCAATGGGTGCGGTGCAAGCGGTCAATGGTGCCAAGCTTTCACTACTAGGTGATGGCGAGCATCATGTGAGCTTAGATCAAGTGATTCAGACAATGAAAGAAACCGGTAAAGACATGTCCACTAAATACAAAGAAACGTCTTTGGGTGGCTTGGCAGTCAACCTGCCAGCGTGTTAAGCCTATGTCATTAAGTTATCAACATATATATCATGCAGGCAATTTTGCAGATATTCATAAGCATTTATGGCTCATCGCGGTTATTGAGCATTTAGGCAATAAAGAGAAGCCATTTTTTTGGTTGGATACGCATGCCGGACGTGGGGTTTATGATCTGTATAGTCCTGAGGCGCAAAAAACCAAAGAAGGGCTAAATGGTATTGGCAAGGTGCTCAAGCTTTTTGAGAAAAGTGACAACCCTTTATTAGTAAAATATAAAACGCTCATTGACGAATTGAACTCCGATAAAACAACATTGCAGTTTTACCCAGGGTCAGGGTATTTGGTGGCAAGCTTACTGCGTGAGCAAGATAGAATGACGGCACTTGAACTGCACCCGCAAGAGATTGAGCATCTTAAACTAGCAATGGATGGCTTTGGGCAGGTCAGCGTAAAATATGGTGATATGTCAAAGCTGATATCAGGCTTTTTACCACCTAAAGAGCGTCGAGGTGGTGTGCTGATTGATCCAAGCTTTGAGATTAAGAGTGAGTATGAAAGTCAAGCAAGACTACTCATGCAATCCGTCAAAAAATGGTCAACAGGTGTGTTTATGCTATGGTATCCTTTGTTGCCACAAAGACACCATGAACGTCTAAAAGAGATTTTGCGTGACGCACAACTTATGATGACGGTTGATGAATGGGTGTTTGAAAACCCAAGCAAAGCCATTGGCATGTATGGCTCAGGCATGATTGTCGTTAATTCACCTTATACTGCAGCTGAAAAGGTAAAACGAGCACTATCCATTCTCGAGAAAGGTATCAATAAAGGGTGAAATGGTGAAAACATCATAAAAAATGAATTAACGCCTTAAAATCACTGGTGCCCATGTCAAAAGTACGTTAAAATGCGCCCGTTTTTGTGTTTAGCACAAATTCTAGAGCAACAATAACTAAAATAGAAAATTTGGAGAAGACTAATGGTCGTAATTCGTATGGCTAGAGGCGGCGCTAAGAAGCGTCCTTTTTATAGAATCGTGGTAACAGACAGTCGTAAAGCGCGTGATGGTCGTCCTATCGAGCGTGTTGGTTTCTTTAACCCATTGGCAAAAGAACATGAAGAAAAAGTACGTGTTGATCTTGAGCGTGTAGACTACTGGTTAGGTACAGGTGCTAAGATGTCTGATCGTGTAACTTCTATCGTTAAAGAAGCGCGTAAAGCAACAGTACAAGCTTAAGTAAAAAACACAAAGCACGCTTAAGTGCTGATGCTAAGTTTTTAAGAAACGCCAATCACGCTCGTATCGTTGATTGGCGTTTTTGTTTTATATGTTTAATTTTATTTTAATTGATTGCAGAATAAGGTTGTTAACATGTCGCAACAAGATAATGTACAAAATGATGAGATGATCGTCCTTGCCAAGGTGGGTGCAACATATCGCTTAAAAGGCGAATTAAAACTATATGTCTTAAGTGATTCGATTGAAACGGCGTTGTCTTATGGTCAGTGGTATATCAAAAAAGCAACTGATCGCACGTGGTCCGTGTTAACAGGTGAGTCCGTGAGTCGCGTTGGTGATAAGCTTGTGATTCAATTTGCTGATGCCGATGTCAAAGAGATTGCAGCGAAATATACCAATGCCTTACTCGCTGTGCCAAGAGCGGTGTTAAAAGAGACAGCAGAAGATGAATACTATTGGGTAGACTTAATCGGTATGCAGGTTGTTAACAAAGAAGGGCAATCATTTGGCAAGGTTGATGATATTTTAGATACAGGTGCCAATGAGGTGCTTTGTTGTAAACATAAAGATCAATCGTATTTAATCCCTTTTGTGAATGACTATGTGATTGAGGTCAACAAAGATCAGAAGCTAATAACCGTTGATTGGCAGTACGACTATTAAGAGTAAGCATGATGATTAACTTTGCAGCGATTACAATATTTCCTGAAATGTTTGATGTGATTACCCAATATGGCGTTTCAGCACGCGCATTTCAGCTTGAAAAAGCGGGGCTTATGACCATTAATCCACGTCAGTTTGCAACCAATCGCTATCAGACAATTGATGATCGGCCCTTTGGTGGAGGACCAGGCATGGTGATGATGTATGACCCACTGCAAAAAGCCATTGCTGAAGCCAAAAAAAGATTGAACAAACCCGCTAAAGTTGTATACTTGTCGCCGCAAGGAAAACCCTTAACTCAAAACTTAGCTAAAGAGTTTGCTTGTGAAGATGCTTTAATCTTGCTTTGTGGTCGTTATGAAGGTATCGATGAGCGTTTGATTGAGCGTCATGTTGATGAAGAGGTTTCAATAGGTGATTATGTCTTAAGCGGTGGCGAGCTACCGGCGATGACATTGATTGATAGCATTGTGCGCTTACTGCCTGGGGTGTTAAACGATCAAGCGTCAGCTGTTGAGGATTCATTTTACGATGGTTTATTAGATTGTCCGCATTACACACGCCCTGCGACACATGTGGATGCAGGTGATGTACCTGCGGTGCTGTTATCTGGGGATCATCAAAAAATTCAACAATGGCGACATCAACAAAAGTTAAAACGTACTTTTTTGCGACGTAAAGAATTGATTGAGTGCCTATGTCTATCGAATGAAGATAAGCAATATCTTGAGCAATTAGCGCAAGATGAAAAACAATAAATGTGATAGAGAATGCACAATTAGGAGAAAAAAATGAAGAATAAATACTTAGAAATGGTTGAAAATTCACAACTACGTACTGACTTACCAACATTTCACCCTGGTGATTCAGTAACAGTTAACGTATGGGTAAAAGAAGGTGATAAAGCGCGTATTCAGGCGTTTAAAGGCTTCGTACTTGCGATCAAGAATCGTGGTATCAACTCTGCGTTTACTGTACGTAAAATGTCATCTGGTGAAGGTGTTGAGCGTACGTTTCAAACACACAGCCCGATCATTGACAGCGTTGTTGTTGAAAGACGCGCTAAAGTTCGTCGCGCTAAGCTTTACTACATGCGTGGCTTGACTGGTAAAGCAGCAAGAATCAAAGAAAAAGTATAATTTTCAAGGTTGGCATCGCCAACCTTTTTTGTTTTTACTTTTTATGCAGTCAAATTTTGACATCATTAATCAATTTATCGATGATATCTGGCTAAGTGAAGGCTTAAGCCAAAACACTTTATCTTCTTATAAAACCGATTTAAATCATCTGCTTAAGTTCTATCAAGAGCATGATGTAGTTAATCTAAAACTTTCAGAGCTACAAGTCTTTTTAGCCAAGCGCTTAAATGAGGATTATAGTGCCCGATCTAATGCACGGATGATTTCGACCTTACATAAATTTTACGGTTGGTGCTACGCACAGCAAAAGATTACAACAGATCCAACACAGAAGTTAATATTACCCAAATTACCCAAAAGTTTACCTAAAGATCTTTCCGAGGAAGATGTCGATAAACTGTTGGATGCACCTGATTTAACGACAGATATTGGCATTCGCGATAAAGCATTATTAGAGCTTATTTATGCCACAGGATTGCGCGTGAGTGAATTGGTTAATTTAACCTTAGATGATGTTAATTTACGCCAAGGTGTCGTGCGCGTTATGGGTAAAGGTTCAAAGGAACGTTTAGTACCAACCGGTGAATATGCTTTGGAGTATTTGCATCAATATATTAATGAAGTACGTGATGGCTGGCTACAGGGCTTAAAGCTTGATAAGTTATTTGTATCGCATCATCGAAAAGGAATTACTCGCCAGACCTTTTGGCATCGTATAAAATTTTATGCGGATCTTGTCGGCATTAAAAAAGAAATTTCACCGCATACCTTCCGTCATGCGTTTGCGACACACTTATTAACCCATGGGGCGGATTTGCGCTCAGTGCAAATGCTTTTGGGGCATAGTAGTGTATCAACGACGACGATTTATACGCATATTTCGCAAGTGCGATTAATGAATTTATATAAAGAGCATCACCCGCGTGCCTGAGCATCATGATTTGATGCTTCAAGCAACTTACGCACTTTAACAATTTTAACCCAATAGGTAACTACCCAGCAGGTTAGATTTTGATAAATCGTAATTTTTGGCAATTTTTCTCGATTTAATGTTT
>JAQCCA010000106.1 GCA_027621155.1 Pseudomonadota bacterium
TGTTATTGTCTTTGGCGAGATTTAGAATGTTTTCAGTGACATTGTCATGTACTTGTTGATTATAGAAAAGTACTTTGACGGTACGCTTTTTAAATAAGTTTTGATAGTCGGCGAGCATTTTTGGTGAAGCTTCAGCGTCATTCATTACCGTCCATTGGAATTTTTGCCCAAGCATGGTTAATCCTAATGCATCCGCCATATAGCCAAAAACGGGCTCTGTAGCAGTTACCTTGGTGCCGGCAAAGCGTGATTTGATATCATTGATTTGGCTGTAAACAGTTTGATAGCGCTTATCAAAGGTTTGATAGTTTAAATCGAAGGTTTTCTTATGTTCGGGTTCGATTTGACTAAATACTTCAGTAAGCTTTTTAGCAAGTGTTGGGAAGGTGGCTGGGTTATACCATAAATGTGGATTGTCGCCACTTTTAGCGTTCATTAAAGTTGCTACATCAATAATAGCTACTTTATTGTTGCTTGATTGTGCGTTTAATAATTGTTTCATCCAGGGGTCATAATCGGCACCATTATAAATAATAACTTGCGCATCATTAATTGCCACAGCTGTATTGGCAGAGGTGGTAAATAAATGCGGATCGGCATCAGGGTTGTTGATGATGCTATTGGTTTTCACATAGTCACCGCCAATTAAGCTTGCGACATTGGCATAGAAATTTTCAGCGGCAACGACTTTGATATCAGCATATGAACTGCTAATGAGTGTAAGAAAGCCTGTAGCGGTAAATATGATTCGTTTGCTATTTCTGTAGAGGGTAGACATACAATCGTTCCTTAAGATGATCAGTGTTTCAGTATTAATGTTATCCTGCAAAACGTTATAATATATCATTTTTTATTTTTGGCAATGCTTAAGTTTTTATCTGGCAGAGATCATTGATTTGTGCTAGAATCCGCCTCGCATTTTGTCTGTAATATCTGGTTGCAATCACTTTTGCTGTCAGTTTCTGGCTTAATGTCTATGTAAAACAATAAGAAACCACACGTTGCTCGACACGCTTTTAGGGTGCCTTTTAAAAGGGTTTAAAAGTGGGAGTAATGGCGGAATAACCCATTAATTGGAGAAAAATATGTCTTTAATGAAAGAAATGTTACAAGCTGGTGTTCACTACGGTCACCAAAAGAGATTCTGGAACCCAAAAATGAGCGAATTCATTTTCGGTGTTAATCACGGTATTCATATTATCAACTTAGAAAAGACAGTGCCTTTGTTTCAAGATGCTGTTAATTTCGTTGGTAAAGCAGCGTCTAAAAACGGCAAGATTTTATTCGTTGGTACTAAGCGTCAAGCACAAGAAGTGATTGCTGAAGAAGCATCACGTTGTGGTATGCCATATGTTAATCACCGTTGGTTAGGTGGTATGTTGACGAACTATAAAACAATTCGTCAATCAATCAAGCGTTTACGTGATCTTGAAAAAATGCAAGAAGACGGTACGTTTGAGCGTATTACAAAGAAAGAAGCGTTACAAAACTCACGTGAAATCGAAAAGCTAGAAAAAGCGCTAGGCGGCATCAAAGAAATGGGTGGTTTGCCAGATGTTTTAGTCATTATCGATAGTAAAGAAGAACATATTGCGATTGAAGAAGCTAAGCGCTTAGGCATTCCTGTTGTTGCGGTTGTTGATAGTAACTCAAGTCCTGATGATGTTGATTATGTTATCCCTGGTAATGATGATGCAGTTAAAGCAATTCGTTTTTACTTAAGCAAATTTGCTGATGCGATTATTGATGCAAAACAAGCGTCACATATCGCAGAAGAAAAAACAGCAGACGTTTCTGAAGAAGAAGCTTAATTAATAAGTTTTATTTTAAAAGTATTAACAAGAAGGAGTCTAATCAATGGCTACTATTAGCGCACAATTAGTAAAAGAGCTTCGTGAGCGCACAGGCGCTGGCATGATGGAGTGTAAAAAAGCATTAACTCAAACTGATGGCGATATCGAAAAAGCAGTTGAAGAGATGCGCAAATCAGGTGCGGCAAAAGCAGACAAGAAAGCATCTCGTGTTGCTGCTGAAGGCGTTATCGTAATGTCACAATCTGTAAACAAAGCGGTAATCGTTGAGATTAACTCTGAGACTGACTTCGTTGCACGTGATGAAAACTTCAAAAAATTTGCGGATGCAGTGGTTACTGCAGTTGCTAACTCAAATGCGAAAACACTTGAAGAAGTACTTGCTTTAACTTTAGCAAGTGGCGAGAGCATCGAAGAAGCACGTAAGAGTTTGATCGCTAAAATTGGTGAAAACATCAATGTCCGTCGTATCGATGCACTTGAAGGCGAGACAGTTGGCGTTTACAGCCATGGTGGTCGTATTGGTGTGATCGTTGCAATGAATGGTGGCAATGAAGACTTAGCAAAAGATGTTGCCATGCACATCGCGGCATCAAACCCAATCGTTGTATCACAAGATCAAGTGCCAGAAGATATCGTTGCGAAAGAGAAAGAGATCTTTATCGCTCAAGCACGTGAAAGTGGTAAACCTGATGAGATTATCGAGAAGATGATCACAGGACGCATTCGCAAATTCTTGGATGAGCAAAGCTTAGTTGGTCAACCGTTTGTTAAAAACCCTGATCAAAAAGTTTCAGATCTATTGAAAGCAAACAATGCAACAGTAACTGGCTTTATTCGTTTTGGTGTTGGTGAAGGCATCGAAAAAGAAGAGACTGACTTCGCAGCTGAAGTGATGAGCCAAGTTCAAGGAGCATAATTAATATGTCACACCTGACACTTAAGCGTGTTTTAATCAAATTAAGCGGTGAGTCGCTATCAACGGATGGCTTCGGTATCCAAGTATCTGCGGTTCAAGGTGTTGTAAATGATATAAAAGAAGCATTAAGTACAGGTGTGCAGTTGGCTATAGTCATCGGCGGAGGCAATATCCTAAGAGGTGGTCGTGCTAATTTTCAAAATCAAATTGAAAGAAGTACGGCTGATACCATGGGTATGCTTGCGACGATGATTAACGCATTGGCGTTATCAGATATATTGACGCACGCAGGTATTGACAATGAAGTGTTATCCTCGCGCGGCATTGATGGCGTGCTAGAGTGCACTAATCCAAAACGTGCAAAACGCTATTTAAATGAAGGCAAAGTGGTGATTTTTGCCGGTGGCACAGGCAATCCGTTTGTAACAACCGATACCACCGCAACGCTTCGCGCGATTGAAATTGATGCGGATGCCATTTTAAAAGTAACGACTGTTGATGGTGTTTATGATAAAGATCCAAATAAACACGATGATGCGGTTAAATTTGACAGTTTGAGTTTCAATGAAACGCTCAAACGTGAATTGGCAGTAATGGATTTGGGTTCGTTTGTACAGGCACGTGATTTTAATGTCCCTATTTGTGTATTTAATGTAAATAATTCAGGTGCGCTGTTACGTGTGCTTCAAGGTAAAAGAGAAGGCACTTGGGTTAGAGACTAGGAGAAACTCATTATGATTAAAGAAATTTTAGCGGATGCTAAAGACCGTATGGAAAAAAGTTTAGAGAGTTTACGTCATGATTTGGCAAAGATCAGAACAGGACGTGCTCATCCTGACTTATTGGCGCATGTAACGATTGATTACTATGGCATTGAAACACCGATTGCACAAGCCGCTAATATTACGGTTTTGGATGCGCGCACGTTGGGTATTACGCCGTGGGAAAAAGGCTTGGCTTCTAAAATCGAAAAAGCAATTTTAATGTCTGATCTAGGGCTTAATCCAGCAAATATGGGCGATAGCTTGCGTATTCCAATGCCGGCATTAAATGAAGAGCGTCGCAAAGAGATGGTTAAATTAGTGCGTTCGGAGGCGGAAAAAGGGCGTGTAGCGATTCGTAATATTCGTCGTGATGCCAATTCTGATATCAAAGATTTATTAAAAGATAAAGAAATCTCTGAAGATGAAGCAAAAAAAGGCGAAGAAAACATTCAAAAATTGACCAATGACATGATCGCAAAGGCAGATGTCATTGTTCAAGAAAAAGAACAAGACTTAATGGAAATCTAGTGCTTTATGCCAAATGATAACATGCCCAAGCATGTTGCAATTATCATGGATGGTAATGGGCGTTGGGCAAAAAAGAGACTTTTCCCACGTACAGCAGGACACAAAGCCGCAGTCAAAAGTGTGCGTGCTGCGATTGAATTTGCCGTTGAGAAAAAGATTCAAATACTAACACTTTTTGCTTTTGGGCGTGAGAACTGGTTGCGACCACAAGAAGAAGTTGACACGCTGATGACACTATTTTCAGAAGTGCTTGTGAATGAAGTAGCGATGATGCAGGATAATAATGTGCGATTACATGTTGTCGGTGATCGTAGCCGTCTATCTGATGAGGTCGTTAACAATATTAGCAACGCTGAAAAAGAAACAGCGCATTGTACCGGACTGCAATTGAATGTTGCGATTGATTATAGTGGTCAATGGGAAGTGTTAACTGCTACTAAAAAGCTATTACAACAACTGCAAAGTGGTGCATTGACAGCGGATAAGATTGATCAAATCAGCGAAGAGGATTTTACTGCTTGTTTGATTAAAGAGATTCAAACGCCTGTTGATTTACTAATTCGTACCAGTGGTGAGAAGCGGATAAGCAATTTTATGATTTGGCAGTTGTCATATGCTGAGTTATACTTTTGCGACAAGTACTGGCCTGATTTTTCAAAAAAAGATTTTAAGTTGGCGCTAGATGAATATCAAAAGCGCACAAGACGCTTTGGCAAAACGGATGAGCAGATGAAGGGGAAAGTGTGAAGGAAAGAATTATTACTGGAATTATTTTAGGTCTTATCGTGTTATGGGCGATCTTTCGCTTAAGTGATACGATTTTTGATACCGCAGTGGCAATTATCTTATTATTTGCTGCATGGGAGTGGGCTGCTTTTGCTAATGCAAAAACATTGCCTAAACGCATCCTTTATTTGATCATTACATTGGTTTTAATTTATCTATCACAATATGTTAAGTTGCCGATATTAATACTATCCTGCCTTTTCTGGATTTTCGCACTTTATTTGATATTGCGTTACCCCAATGTGCGTTTTAATGCATTATCTAATAGCTCACGTTACTTGATGGGCTTTTTTGCGATTGTACCACTATGGGTATCCGTCTCTTTATTGCATCAGCAAAAACCATCATTCCTATTGTTAATGATGTTAGTGGTGACACTTGCTGATAGTGGTGCTTATTTTGTTGGACGTCAATATGGTAAGAGGAAATTGGCACCGGTGATTAGTCCTAAGAAAACGATAGAAGGCTTAGCAGGAGGTGTGATATTTGGTGGGCTTGCAGGTGTTATTTGTGCGCTTATTATTAGTCACAGTCGTTATGAGCAAACCATTTTGATTATTCTGTCTTTTGTGATTGTGTTAATTGCGCTATTGGGTGATCTTTTTGAAAGCATGATCAAGCGCGAATGCGGTGTTAAAGACAGTGGCAATATTCTACCAGGGCATGGTGGTGTTTTAGATCGCATGGATAGTTTGTTTTCAAGCCTGCCGGTGTTTGTTTTAGTTCTATTAGCTTTTGGATTGCTAGCTTTGCATTAAAAATAGCGTTCAGAGCTTGTTAAATTGGGAAAATCACTATGAGCATGACGTCACTAGAAAAAAACGTTATAAATGTTTGGGTTGATAATGGCAGTGAAATGCTCTATCACGCATCTTTAAGTAAGGAAGAATATCAATCATTGCTAGCTCAATATCACTTTGAGGTTGTGCTACACAAAATCGAAGATCCAGATTCTGGTGGTGCAACGGGTTGGATTACAAGGCAACAAAAGGTATTAAAATATGATCTCTAGAGATGGGCAGTCAAATAAAGCATATGTGATCTTAGAAGAAAATGAAAAACCTGAAATTAGATCCATTTTGGATAATGGTTTAAAGGTTTTTAATGAAAGTCAGATAGGAACTTATCAACATGAGCCGTTTATGCTGCACATCACAGAGGGAAAAACGATAATAGCAGGATGTTATGGAGATATTACCAGAAATAATTGTTATGTTGATTGCATTTGGGTTGATTCAAATCATCGAAAGAAAGGAGTAGCTAAAACATTAATGACAAAGCTTGAGGCATATGCCGGAGGCAAAAAGTGCCTTGTTATAACTATTGAAACAGCTGATTTTCAAGCACAAGATTTTTATACAAAAATTGGTTTTATAGTTGTTGCAGAATATCCTCATAATACCTTCTTAGATCATAAAGTTTATCTCATGAGAAAAAGGATACATGAACAAACAAATAATGATCTAAATTACAAGTCGGATATTTTTGCTGATGACTGAGCAAGCAAAATTAATTTACACGCTAACACAAATTGAAACACCGCGCCTAATCATAAGACCAGTGCGACTAGGCGATGAAATCGAAATAAATAAAGCAATCCATAATTCTTTGGAAATACTACAAAAGTGGCAACCTTGGGCAAATGATTCTAGCCTTGAGACAACACGCACCTTTGTTCAGCGCGGTGTGTTTTCTTGGGATTCAGGGTGCATTAAAGATTTTCCAATGGTCGTGATTCACAAACAGGATAAAAGAATCATTGGAGCCAGCGGATATAATGACAGAAGTGATCCCGATGATGGCCTTTATGAAATAGGCTACTGGTGTGATGTAGATTATCAAGGCCAAGGGCTGGTTACTGAATATACTAATGCGTTAACCCGCTTTGCCTTTGATGTACTTTCCGCCTCCAAAGTTGTTATATCTATGTTGGTTGAAAATGAAAAAAGCATCGCCGTTGCAATCAGATTAAACTTTTTGAATGAAGGCGTTAAAGATCTAGATCCATCAGATTGTGTATCCGGACGCATTGCTAAAGATTATAAATATTCTGCTAGTAACACAGAGAAGCTACCTAACTTAGATTATGTTTGGTCTAGCAATGACGGTAACCATTTAGGATTTCAGCTAATTCACTGGGTCAAAAATATTTTAAAAATATCCAGTAAAAATAAAAATGTATTTTCAATGAGTCGAACTATCGCTAAAACGCCTTGGTCTCATGTCTTTGAAATTAATAATGGCTATGAAGTTTTCTACCTAAAATGGGCGCCAGAAATGTTTTCCAAAGAACCAAAGATCATTCGGTTTTTGGATGAGCACACAAATGCTTCCTTGCCACAGATTATTGCAGAGAACTCCAAGTTAAATTGCTTTTTAATGAAAAATGCTGGTCAAACGCTACGAGAAACGTTAAACAAAAAATTTAGTGAGGAGTTGGTTTTAAAAACCATTAAACAATTCAACTCCTTGCAGCGTGATATTAGCGAGCATGTCGATGCCTTACTTGAGATGGGTATCCCTGACTATCGTCTAGAACAATTACCCGCTTTATACAATGAGCTGATTAAGAAAAAAGATTTGCTTCTGGCTGAACGACTATCAGAGATCGAAATCAAGCAACTCAATGATCTGACCCCTACCGTTAGTAATTTATGTCAAAAATTAGCAAGTTTCCAAATCGCCGATAGCATTGTTCAATCTGACTTTAATGATAACAATACGCTGGTTGATGAGCTAACACATAAAATAACAGTTATTGACTTAGGCGAAATAGTGATATCCCACCCCTTCTTTTCCTTGCTAAACTGTAACTGCCCAGCAGCTTGTTAATTGAACTGTGGGATTTTGCCATTAAAGACACCTGCAATGGTATC
>JAQCCA010000107.1 GCA_027621155.1 Pseudomonadota bacterium
CACCTGCATATAAGGTACGAATAATAATAGGTGTGCCATTGGTTGCATCTAATACCTCATTATAAATGCTAAGTTGCTCATCTTCAGTTGGCGCTGATAAACGGTCATAAAAAATAAATTCGCTTCTAAAGAGTCCAACGCCTTCAGCACCTGATTGCGAAAAGTTGAGACATCCTTCAGGTGATTTGATATTCATATAACAATGGATCGTATAATCATCTTTTGTCTTAGCTGGTTCTGTTGCTTTAGCACGCATTAGTGCTAAGGCATCATTTAAAGTAGCAATTTTAGCTTGGTATTGCGTCACCGTATCAAGATCAGGATTAATAAGGGCATAACCATCCGTTGCATTTAAGATAACATCTTGAGCACAATGGTTAAATAAGTTGCTATCCACTTGGATTAATAAAGGCAGGTTATTGTTATTGGCAATAATCGCAACATGAGAGGTACGTCCGCCTTTGATTGAGATAAAGCCTACGACATTTTTATCCGCCTCTAAAATATCCGATAAGGTAAACTCATCTGCGATAAGAATGATTGGCTTGCTATAGTGCGTTTTAGTTGGTGTGCTATTGGTCAGTAAATAGAGTACTTGTTTGCGAATGTCTTTTAAGTCGGCAACACGTTCTTGTAGCAGGATGTTTTGAGTCTTCTCTAAAATGGTGATTGATTCTAAAATTGCATGATTCCATGCATATTCTGCTGTTTTGCCTTGAGCTAGAAATTGAATGACGCTGCTATTAATATTCGCATCATTTAAAAGCTCAATATGCGCGCCAAGCATCGCATGCTTTGCTTTATCATGTGCATAAGTAGTCATTTGTGCTGACAGTTGCTTTTCATGCTTTTCTTTCGCTAATGTAAAGCGCTCGAGCTCTTGTGCTTCTGGTACATTTGCTTCATCGCCATAGTTAAAGCTTTCTTCATTAATTTGTTGTAACTGACCAATAACAAGCCCTTTAGCAGCAGAGATGCCAAGGTATTGATTACCGTTAACTTTAGTCTGATTAAGTTCAGATTTTATGGGTTGTGCTTCGGCTATGTGATCATCAACAAAGTTAACGAGTGCATTTTCTAATGCGCAAGCTGCCTTTTCCGCATCTTCACCGCTGACAGTCAGTGTGATTTTGTCATTGAGTTGTATATTTAGTCCCATCAATGCCACAAGACTTTTAACATCAGCACTGCTATTGTTTTTATATATTATCGCAGTGGCATCAAATGATTTTAAAGTATGTGCTAGTAATGCTGCGGGACGAGCATGCAAGCCATGTGGGTTCTTGATGATTATAGTACGCGTCACAAAAATCTGGTCTTGCGTTTTTAATGCTGGTTTGTTGCTATTATTATGCGCTGTGCTATCTAAGGTAATGACTGGTGTTTGTGCCGAGCACCTTCCTTTTATCTTCAATAAAAGATCATCTTCTTGATAATCAGTGATAATCACCGGTGTAATTAAGGATTTAATCTTTTTACTTATAGTGGTTAGATCAAAGCTAAGTAGTAGCGTATTGATATCAACCTGATCGTTGATTGATACATGCACATCAATTCCTTGACCATTAAGTGCAACACTTTCAAGCCCTAAGTGAATAAGTACATCATAGCCTGACTCAGTAGCAATGGTGATGGCATGTTTTGTTTTCGCAATATTTTTAACAATGCCTGTTACTGGCGAGTAGATGTTTTGATCCAAAGGCTCAATTGCAAAGCCATTACCAACCATTTTTTGTGCAAATACTGGATCTGGCACTTGATCTAATTCAACAATAAACCCGTTAACGGGTGCGTATAATGTTAACCCCATTGTTTATCCCTCACTATCATTGTTTTATACCCCGTAATGTTACTTGGCTTTGTACTAGCTAGAGTTACTAGCATTTATAATGTTTAGCTAAACCAAAAGTAGCTATAAAATACATCTTATGTAGTTTACTTTCAATAAATATGTATTATTTACTGTGATGTATACCATCGGTGTAGTGTAGAGTATGGGGGTGTCTCATTTTGTAGCATTTAACTTTCATTAATCACTAAACGTATACGGACAAGCAGCCCATTGGGTTGTAAGTTTTCAAAACTAATCTCCCCTGAGTTAAACTCAATAGCTACTCGAGTAATAGCTAGTCCCAAACCATGACCATCAATATTTTGATGTGCATCGTGTTGCGCACGTGTAAATGCACAAGCAATATTTTTTAAGTCACTTTCTGAAATACCAGGACCGTTATCTTTAACGTCAATAACAATATGATCATTTTCAATGTAGGCATTTAACGTGTAATTAGGTGCATACTTTACCGCGTTATTAATGATATTCAGTAACGCACGCTTTAATAAATTAGGGTATCCCAAGAAAAAAGTATGTGCTGTTAGCTGATTGTCAAAAGTAAAGTTATAGCCACGTTGGCTAAGCTGCTGATATAAATTGTCAAGAAATGCGCACAGATCAAAACTCACTTTGGCATTGTTGTTACCGCGCTCTGCAAAAGCCAAAGATGAGTCAATAATCATTTGCATCTCATCGATTTCTTGACTTAGGATTGCTTGCGCTTTCTCGTTATCAATAATGTATTTTAAGAGTTTTAATTTGGTCAGCGAGTTTTTCATATCATGCGACATTGACGACAACATAATGGTTTTTTCTTGGAGTAATAATTGAATCTGTTGTTTAAGCGCTGATACGTCTTTATTCAAGTATTTTGGTAAATGGTTTATTTGTTTGTCGGTGGTTGCTGAATTAAGCAGTAATTTAGGCAAAATAAAACGCGCTAAATACCACATAAAAAAAAGTAATAAAATAATCGCAATGCTAATACTGATACTGCTGCTTAAAAGATAAGGTAAATCATCATCAGGACTTAAAAAGACATAAAAAGTAATAATCTTGTGTTCCTTATCATCATTAATGGGACTGGTGATAAATAACTCATGATGAGTTCGTAGGTCACGAAGCATTTGATCAAATAACTCGTTGCTAACAAAGGTGTTATTCACTTCATAGGCACCGGCAACTTTTTGAAAGATAATATTAAATTGATTTAATTGTGTGCTTCGGTCGACTTCTGTTTGAAAGTAAACAAAACGTGGTTCAACATTAGCTTGCGTTAGAAATTGATTTCGAATGCGCAGTAAACTAAACAGTGAGTTTTGTACTAATGAATCCTCATATTTTGAGTGATAGTGCAGATGGATCGCGGTAATAAAAAAGCTATTGAGAATGACTAGAATCAACATAATGCTAATTAGCTTGGGGAAGCTGATATAGTTCTTTAGAAAAAGCGTTGTGAAGTGCGTATTTACTTTTTGTGTGAATTGGTTTGGCATGCTTTTTCCATCAATTACATTTCAGATCCTTTTGAAGATTAAGTATAGAGCGCCAAAGCAATAATGCAAAAATAGGAAAATTGAAAAACGGATTAATGGCTAAACAAGCATCGAAATCGCAACGATGAACATCATCAAAATAAAAATCTTACGCAAAAATTGACTCGGTAGAATATGCACAAGCTTAGCACCCGTCAGTCCGCCAATTAAACAGGGAATTAATGCCGAGGCAAAGATCACTAAATTGGCGTAACCAAAGTTATGCCAGCTAATGCCCATCGTCGGAATGCCAAGACAAATAAGCCAAATGCCAGCAATGGACGAATAGGTAAATACAATCACGGTTGATGTTCCGATGGCTTTTTTGATTTTGATGCCACATAGCACGAAAAAAGGCACGGTAAATACCGAGACGCCTGTGAGTGTCGAGATGCCACCAACAAAACCTGATAGCCCACGATATAATGACCGAGGAACGTGACGTTCAGTGTCTTTTTCTTTGTTGAAAAACAACAACCAAATAGCCGCGATCAATACGACAATGGCAAAGGTATATCTTATTTGGTCACTATGAACGATTGAGGCAATAAAGGCGCCAATAAGAGCACCCATTGTCATAAAAACGATACTTTTTTTGTAAAGGGCAGCATCAAAATTTTTGTATTTTACGATTTGCTTATAACTGGCAATAATGCCTAAGGGAATTGAACATAATGAGCCAGTGGCAATAGTCACTTGCATCGCTTGGGGCATATCGGCATAGAAATGGCTAATAATCCAGAAAATGGCAGGTACTGATAGCAGTCCAAAACCGCCACCAAAGATGCTGGATAAGCAGCTTGCAAAAAATCCGACTAATGCAGAGTATAAGATAATCATGTGTGCGAGCATGTCTATTTGAAGTAGCTTATTGTAGAGTTTTTTTACCTAAAGTAATACAAAGGTGACTACAATTATTGAGTTTATGCCATATTTTTTATTAATATGAATCGCTGTTATGGTTCTTAAGGTATATAAATAGATGCAATTTAGAAAATTAATGCTGTTGACTTCATCGATGCTGATGTCATTGACCAGTGTTGCAATGAATAAAACAGATTTAGCGAATTTCAATAAAGCAGAAAGCCTGCTTCTGGCAAAAAATTATAAAGACTATTATCAAGTCAAAGCAAAGCTTACTAAAACACCGTTATATCCTTTCTTACAATATCAAGAGATCTCGGTTGATCCGGATGTGTTTAAACAAGAAACCATCGATGCTTATTTAAAGCAAAATGAAGGGAGCTTTTGGGCAAATCAATTAAAGCAGGATTTAGCAAATTACTATCTTAAGCAAAAAGATTGGCAGAAGTTTTTACATTACTATGACAATAACTTAGGCTTTAATGGCAAGTGTTATGCCGTTGTTGCCGAGTATAGCGTTGGTGATAAAGCTAAGGCGATTAATGATTTTACTGATCTTTGGCTATCGCGTGCGCGTTTGCCAAAAGCATGTAATGATTTTGAGTCAATCTGGGAAAGTAAGGTGACGCTCAGTGAGCGCCAAATTCGACTAAAAGCATATTCTCTAGCTTTTTTTGGCTATGTTGAAGATGCGCTGAAGTGGATCAATAAGACGAAGAACAAAGAGCTGCAAGGCTTTTATGCATTATGGTTAAAGACGACACAAAATCCTAAAAAATATATGGATGACTGGACAGTTCAATATCATAAAATCAATGGATTCTCATCTGCTGTTATCAGTGTCATGGCAAATCTATCGGCTAAAGATACACATTATGCTGAAGATTTTTGGCTTGCCTTCAAACAGAAACATTTGCTCGATAATAAAACGATTAATCTTATTAATGCGGAAATTGCGATTGATTATGCCAGAGCGCACAATAAAAAAGCGCTGCAGTGGCTAAAGGATATCGAAGATGAATATGCATCAAGTCTATTATGGCAATGGCGTTTACGTACAGCAATTTATTGGAATGATTATAATGGTTATTTAAATTGGTATAACAAGTTGCCGCAATCGCTTAAATCAGAAGATGATTGGCGTTATTGGCAGGCAAAAAGTTACCAAGCTTTAAAGCAAGCTGACAAAGCCAAACCGATTTTAACAGCGCTGGCAAAAGATACCAGTTATTATGGCTTTTTAGCTGCCGATGATTTAGGTTTGCCTTATGCGTTAAATAATAAACCCGTTAAGGTGGGTCAAAAAACCGTAGATGAGATGGCAAATAATCAGACCGTTTTGCAGATCTTTGATTTGTATCAGATTAAAGAATATGGCTTATCGTTTGCCTTATGGCGCTTTAGTCGAAATGGCTTCACTAACGAGGAGCAATTAGCCATTGCTGAGCTTGCAGAAAAGCAGAAAATTTACCAGATATCAACCAGTGCCTACGCTAATGCGGGAAGTTCGAGCAACCTAACAGGTTTATATCCGCTGGCATTTTGGTCGGATGTGCAAAAGGCAGGTAAAGAGTTTCATATCAAACCAGATGTTATTGTCTCGATGATGCGTCAAGAGTCTGCTTTTCGTGTGCATGGTGTATCCTCGGCAAGTGCCACAGGGCTCATGCAACTCTTGCCAACGACAGCGGCATTTCTAGCCAAAAAATACCGCTTAAGCTATGAAGATGATGATTTATACAAACCCAATAAAGTCATCATGCTGGGGGCTGCTAATTTGAACTTTATGGATCAGTTGTTTAACAATAATTTGATTATTGGTATGGCGGCATATAATGCAGGACAAGGCAATGCGGCAAACTGGTTACCAGCCCAACAACTAGCGGCAGATCAATGGATTGAAATCATCCCGTTTGGCGAGACGCGCAAATACGTCAAGAATATCTTGCGCAATATGGTGGTCTATAACCAGGCGATATTGGGCAATAAGAAGTTTCGCTTAGGGCAGGTAATGCAACCAATATCACAAAAAGATAAAACTTAGAAAAAGACTAAGGATAAACCAACATGCCAATCACGGCATAATGATCAGATAAATCTGGCATGTCACCTAGGTGCTTGTTTTTAAGTGCAACGATTTCAATGGTTGATTGTGTGACACTTGGACATATTGCGCCATCGATACAAAGAACATGATCAAGTGTTGTTCTTTCATCACTGACTGCCATGCTGTTGGTTAATTTGTCATAGCTAAAGGGTAATGTGTTTTGAGCAAAAGGCGCGCTTGATTTTAAATGCAACATATTAAGCAATGTTTGATAGACGATATTGCCTGTAGTGGGTTCTGTGGTACTAGAATAGCCGCTATCTGCGTTAAAGTCGCCCATTAAAATGACTTTGTCATTACTTGAAAAATGTTGATTTGAAATAGCTTCTTGCAAAGCGCCCATTTGTCTTTTCCAAACATTAAATTCATTATCATCGATAGTACCGCTAAAGCTTTGCGCATGTAGTGAAATGAAGTTATATACTTGATGGTCTTTTTCAATGGCAACAAATACCGCCCCTTTATTAGAAATCCCTTCAAGTCCATAAGAGCGTGGGAAAACAACATATTGAGGCTGACCAACAATTGGGTATTTGCTGTAAATGATAACGCCACCATTAAGCAGATTTAGATGCTCTAAACTTGGCTGACCCACGACATTTGTTCGATATTTATAGCCAAAAGCTTTCATGCGTTCATCCAAGATATAAAAAGAAATCGGCGCAATTGCTTCTTGTAATGCGACAACATCGATATTATGTTTGGCAATCTCTTTAGGGATATAATAAGCGCGCTGATAAGGTTTATTTAAATTCGTGGTTAACGGGGTAGGGATGTTGGGTAATAAATTCACATTATACGTCATCACTTTGATCTCAGTAGCAAATAGATAGGGTGTGATTACTAACATCAAAGCACTGATGATTAACTTCCATCGTTTCATTGTCTTCTCCTTTAATTTCCTTTTAAGTTGGGGGGAGCATGTCTTCTCATATGCTCAAGGACAGTGTAGAAGAAAATGATGTAAAGTATACTTAAAGCAGGGTGAAAATAGTATTTTTCCATTAGAGTTTCAGGTTTTTACTTTTTTTGCTGTTTTTATTGTTTTTAACGCTTTTACTTACTTTTGCTCGCTATTGACGTTAAAATACAGCCCCATTGCAAGTGATGAAATTAACGAAATTGATTTATGTTGGATACTGCTGATTTATTATTTGAATTAGGCACGGAAGAGCTGCCACCAAAAGCCTTAAAAAATATGGCGCAAAAGCTATTAGAAAATGTCAGTAAAGCATTAGATGAGTTAGAGATTGGCTACCAAGCTAAGCAATTTTATGCCTCGCCAAGACGTCTAGCTTTTGTGATTGAACAATTACAAACAACGCA
>JAQCCA010000108.1 GCA_027621155.1 Pseudomonadota bacterium
TTTGTTAATGATGACGGTAGTAAACAAATAAATATACCAAAACACAATACTATTTCTTTTGAGAATATTTCGTTTAGCTACCCTGGGCGTAATAAGTTTATCTATGAGCATTTTAATCTTGAGATTCCAGCCAATGAAAAGCTTGCTATTGTCGGTGCTACTGGTTGTGGTAAGTCAACGATTGTTTCGTTGTTAGCAAGATTTTATGCGCCATCAGCAGGCAAAATATCAATAGGTGGCATTGATATTGCACAATTTACCGAATCACAATTGCGTCAGCAAATAACAATTATCAGTCAGCATGCGCATATTTTTAATGGCAGTATTCGTGATAACCTATTAATAGCAAATTCTAACGCAACTGATGAGATGTTATGGCATGCCTTACATGTTGTCGATTTAAAAAACTTTGCATTAGAGTTGCCACGTCAGTTAGATAGCTGGACGGGGGAGCATGGAAGGCATCTCTCAAAGGGGCAGCAAAAGCGTTTGTCATTAGCGCGTGCGGTATTGTCGCAAACACCTATTTTAATTTTGGATGAACCAACAGAAGGTTTAGATAAGGTCATTGAAAGAAAGGTTATTGATAACTTACAGGCAGTCTTTAAAGATAAAACGGTGATCATTATTACGCATAACGACACATTGCTAAGCAGCGTTGATAGAGTGTTGCGCATAACACAATAAAAAATGAAGTATTGCATTGCAATATAAACGCGTGATTTTATTCGACAATGGGCATTGTGCTAACTACAATGACTACAATTTCATAAGGAAACAGTAAGACGATCATAAGATGAAAAAATGTGGATTTGTCGCCATTATTGGGCGACCAAATGTTGGAAAATCAACGCTTTTAAATCATATCCTAAAATACAAAATCAGTATCACAAGTCGCAAACCACAGACAACACGTCATCAAATTACCGGTATCAAAACCATTGAAAACACACAGTTTATCTATGTTGACACACCTGGACTTCACCAGGATGAACCGCGTGCCATTAATCGGATGATGAACAAACAAGCAAGTAGCGTGATCAATGACGTTGATGTCATTTTATTTGTTGTTGAAGTGGGTAAGTGGACAACGGCTGAAGAATGGATATTGCAAAAAATCGAGTCGGTCAAGGTGCCTGTGATCTTAGTGATTAACAAGGTTGATCAGTTAAATAATCGCCATGAGGCAGTCGAATTTACCGATGAGATCAAGCAAAAATACCCCTTTGCCGCAAGCTTTCTTGTGTCTGCTAAGCAAGGGCATTTAATCGGTGAATTAGAAGCCAAAATTGAAAGTTATCTTCCTGAAAGTGAACATTTTTTCTATGCTGAGGATCAGGTCACTGATCGCACCGAGCGTTTTATGATGGCGGAAATTATCCGTGAGAAATTAATGCGCACATTAGGTCAAGAGGTGCCATATCAATTAACCGTTGAGATTAATAAAAGCAAGTTTGATGAAGCACGTCAAATTATGGAGGTTTATGCCACCATTTTGGTTGAACGTGCCGGACAAAAAGCAATGGTAATTGGTGCTAAAGGGCAGAAACTCAAAAAGATCGGTAGTGAAGCACGTCAAGATATGGAATTTATGCTTGGAAAAAAAGTGTTCTTACAACTATGGGTCAAGGTTAAAGAGGGCTGGTCAGATGATGATCGCGCACTTAAATCATTGGGTTATGATTTTTAGGGTTTTCAGGACTGGAGCTATTGTCAATGACTGAACAAACGACAGAAATTTTAAATAAAACGGAAAGAGATAATCAAAATAAAGTGCCAACAGCAAAAAATGCTAGGGCAAAAGCATGGAAGAAATACGCCATTTTAGGGATTGTGATTTTGCTTTGCGTGATTGGTTTTTACGCTTATGTAAAATATACCGAAATTTATCCATCAACCGATGATGCTTATGTTAATGCTGATGTTATTCATATGTCAGCACAAGTCACAGGCAAGCTTGACAAGTTATATATCAGTAATAACCAAGAGGTTAAAAAAGGCGAGCTATTATTTACGATTGAGCCGCAAAGCTTTGAATATGAACTTGCTAAAGCCCAAGCGGATTTGACATTAGCACAAGAGGAAGTTGCAGCGATTAAAGACTCGATTAACCTACAAGAAGCAAAGCTTAAACAGGCACAAGCGCAAAAATTTGTTGCAGAACAAAAAGAAGCGCGTATTGCCAAACTAGTTGTTCAAGGAATGGTTTCAAAAGAAGATGCTGATGAAGCCAAAGGTGATCTTGAAGTGGCTAATGCCAATGTCAATGCTGCATTTGCCAGTATTGCTCAAGAGCAAAAACAATTAACATTGCAACAATCAAAAATTGTAGCTGCCAAAGCAGATGTGTCAACAGCAGCATTAAACTTAAGTTATACCAAGATTTATGCGTCAACATCTGGATTTGTTACTAACTTTACGTTGCGTCCTGGTTCGCTGATTACACAAAATCAAAATCTATTTGTGTTGGTGAGCAATGAAGCCTATTGGTTAGATGCGAACTTTAAAGAAACGCAAATGTCACGGATGAAAGTCGGACAAAAAGCATCTGTAATTCTTGATATGTACCCTAGTGTGACATTGCATGGCACGGTTCAAAGCATTAGTGAAGGCAGTGGCAGTGTATTTTCTTTACTTCCTCCTGAAAATGCATCAGGTAACTGGGTTAAGGTAGTGCAGCGCTTTCCTGTGAAAGTTGTTCTTGGTCAAAATGAAGTGAATAAAGTGCCGCGTCTGCGTATTGGCGCATCAGCAACCGTTGAAGTTGATACGAATTCTTAAATCATTCTAATTCGCTTTGTAAAACCGGCTGTATTTTATTGGCATTAAGCATGCGGTTTAGTTTTTTCATCATCAGTGAGAAGATAATAGCAACAACAAAAGCAACTGCTGTCATGATTAAGAATATCTTGGCATACATTGGATTTGTTGCTGCCGCAGTAATGTTTTGAGCATGCTCTGCGCCACTTAACGCAAAGTTTGACACAGGTCCTGCCAAATTAATGCCAAAGGCGATATTGATAAATAAATAACCTGTGAATAAGCCCTGATGTTTTGGTTCAATCATCTCACCGGCCATAGCGTAATTGACCGCATTTACATGAATTTCACCCGCTGAAACGATTAAAAGTAGCAAAACAGGAAAGAGTACATTAACCAAGTGTGCTTTATCTGCAAGGAATATGCCTAAAGGAATCATTAAAAAAGCAACAACATACATGCTTAAGCCACGCGCGACTAATGAGCCGGGTTGATAAGGGTTATTCGCTTGCTGACGTCTTTTCATCATTCCCGCTAAAATAAAGCCAAAGATGATAACACCTAGACTTTCAAAAAGGTTGACTGTCGCAGGTTGCATCGGGATGCCAAAAAGAGATTTTGACGTATTGAATTCAACAAAGTTTTCTAAGGCGGTTGATTGTAAGCCTTGAACAAATGCAAATGCCATACTTGCTGAGCTTAAGATAAGGTAGGCGTAAATTTTTGTGCGATAACTGCTTTGCTGTTTTAGTGCAAAATAGATCATGTAAATCAATGCGGCAATAAAGGCGATATAAATAAGTGCGGAGCCAAGCTCAGGGTGATGCATTAAGTAGTAAGCAAATAATAAGCAAGCAATAACAATTAAAGGCGCAACATAGAAGCGTTTTGTATTAAAGGCAAACGAGGTGACATAATATGTTTGTTTGTCATTAACATGTTTCCAGTTAACAAGGTGAACTACAAATGCGATAAATAAACACACCGCAGCAAAGATAAAAGCAGCACTGTAAAGATTGTTTCCTTGCAAGATCCCAGCGACAAAAAAGCTTAAAACAAAGCCTATATTCATACAGCTATAGTTAATTGAAAAAGCAATACGGCGACGTTTATCATCTTGACTAAATAATTGCGTGAGCATCATATTAATACAGCTGACATTAAGACCTGAGCCTGTGATAAAAACTGCCATGCCAATTAAAATAATCATATGCACATGCACTGCAATAAGAAATAGCCCAATAAACTGCAACACTAAACTGGCACAAAACAAGGCTCTAAAGCTTAAATAGCGCCCACCGACGGTACCACCTAGAAAGTGAAATAGAAAGTTTAGAGCAAAAAAGCTGGCAGTTAGTGTGTTTGCTTCGATCTTACTCATACCTGCTTCACGGCTAAGATAGAAGTTTAATAAGCCCATGAGTACGGCATAACCAACCGTTGAGAAGACTTGAATAAGATTGATATTTAAGACACCCTTGGGCATGTCCTTATAACTTAACATGTTGTTTCCTTTTTATTATCTTTTTTATTAATAAGCTCGAGCATACTAATACGCCATAATTTAAATGTCATGCAGAGAGTTTGATTTTTTAAAACGCACTGAATTTAGTCAGATAAGTATTATAAAATACGTGAGAAATTCAATGGTGGAAATTCTGTAAAATGATTCGCGAGCGGTATATACTAAGCCAAGTTTCTAAATAGAGTTTATATCAGATAAATGGTTAGTTCGGATTTAAAAGAGAAAATAGCAAATATTCAGTTATTGATACTAGATGTTGATGGAGTTTTAAGTGACGGCAAAATTATTCTAAGTAATGATGGTAACTTAACTAAAAACTTTGATGTTAAAGATGGCTTAGGCATGCTGTTGCTGCAGAAGTTTGGCGTTAAATTAGCAGTGATTACGGGGAAAACCTCTCAAGTTGTTCAGGATCGCTTAAGTTCACTTGGTGTGAATGATGTTTACCAAGGGCAAAAAAATAAAATTAAAGCCTATGAAGACTTGTTAAAAAAGCATCAAATAAATCAGGAAAATATCGCCTATATGGGAGATGATTTACCCGATCTGACCTTAATGATGAAATCAGCGGTTTCCTTTGCACCAGCTGATGCCTTAAGCGCTGTTAAAAAACGAGTTGATTATGTGACAGTACAAAAAGGTGGATATGGTGCCGTACGCGAAGTCTGTGATCTTATATTAGAGAGCAACGGGCTATTAGATAAAATTGTTGATGACTATATCGCCTTTGGTGAGGCACGTCTTTAATGTTTTTTAGTAAACGTGTTTTTTTACAACGATTGGACTGGTTGTTGTCATCGGTACCAGTGGTTGGCTAGTGGTTAAATCAGCGCAAGAGCAGATTAGTCATGGTGATCTACCAGCACACTTTGTTGAGAACACAGCAAAGGCTATTACCTATGAAAAGTATGATACTAAAGGTTGGTTAGAGTATACGGCAACCGCAGTTGATGCCACACGCTTTTATAATCAAGATGCAAAGCTTACAACGGTTAATGCCACGCTGTATTCAAAAGATAAAAAAGACAAGCCTTGGAATATCACTGCCAATTATGCTGATATTACCAATAACAACAATAACATGCATTTATATGGCAATGTAGTGATGTTGCGTAACGCCAATGGCAAAAACTCACCTGCGATTAAAATTGCGACTGATTCGGTCAATTACGATGATGACAAAGACTATCTGGATACAGATAAAAAAGTCACGATAAGTCAACCAGGTACACCCAACAATACGGTTGGCACAGGCATGAATGGCACACCTAAAAAAGGTGATTTTAAGTTATTGAAGGATGTAAGAAGTTATTATGCAGGACAGTAAAAAAGATAAAAGTGATATGAAACATAAATTACTAAAGCATATCTTATGCGGTGTAACTTATTTATTTATGCTGCAACATGCCTTTGCTGCTGAACAAAGTGGTTCGATGGATGCTGCTGGCATGTTTGGTAAAAATGCCAGTAGTGACGGTCAGATTACTATTTGCAGTGATAGTTTATCTTATAGTCAGGATGCGCATAAAATCATTTATCAAGGTAATGTGCTTGTTATGCAAACTAAAGATGCAAATATTCAATGCAGTGGTTATAGCGTTCCGAATGACAATAGCAAGTGGCCGGTGTATCAATTTCCTGATCCAAAGGAAGCTGATGGCAAAGTGGATTATACCAATGTGCAAAAAGAGGCATTAGACTATGCTAAGAGCGTTTGTAAAAAGCAAAATGGCTGTCGTTTTTTAACAGGGCAAACGCTGACGATTCTATTTGATGATCAAAATAAGCAAGTCAAAGATGTCATATTAACGGCTAATAAACCTTACATTGCTAAGTTCTATTCCTTGCCGTTTCCAAAGCAGGCGCAAAATAATCAAAACAAAAATAAAAGTGATGGTTCAGATCAGCAAACGGTATATGCTGAAGGTAGACAAATGAACTTTAACTTGCTCAATAGTACGCTAACGATACAAGATAAAGCCTATGTTGATCGCGCAGGAAATCGCTTCTCCGGAGATAAAGTGCTTTATGACACCAAAAATGGTCTAGTGACGGTGCCAAATACGGGGCAACGAGCAACGGTTATTTTAAATAACTTAAATAGTGAAAATAGTAAGTAGGTTGTTAGCATGAGTATTGGCGTAGTAAGTGCCGTTATTATCATTGTCATCGCGATCTTGATCTGGCGTAATTCAATGAAAGCAAGAGAGCATGCGGTTTATATGGCAGTTAAAATAGCTAAGCAATGGGATGTTCAGCTATTAGATGATACCGTGTGCCTCACAAAAATGCGTTTATCACGCCAAAGCAACATAGGTAGCATGTGTTTATTTCGTGAATATGCGTTTGAGTATAGCTACGATGGTGTTGATCGTTATAAGGCTTTTTTGCAGTTTAATGGCAACCAATTCCTGCAGGTGATTGCTAATGATCAAAAAATCACGGTTGAAGAAATGAAAACAGCCAAAATGCCTGAAGATACAGAAGGTGGTAATATCATTGATCTAAGTGAATATCGCATGCAGCAAGCAAAAAAATCAAAGCATGAGGATGATAAGGAATAGTTATGATTGAATTACATCAATTTCCCAAATTAGGTGATGTGCCAAACTCCAGTCCTTTTTGTATGAAATTAGAAAGCTATTTGATTGCACAAAAAGTGCCTTATCAAAATTTTTATAGTGCGGATTTACGTCGCTCGCCAACGGGCAAAATGCCATATATTAAAAAGCAAGATAAGTTTTATAGCGACAGTAGTTTTATTATTGATTTATTGGAGAAAGAAAGTAGCACACCAATGCAGCAAGGTTTAACTGCTCTAGACAAATCGCAAACCTTGGCGTATCAAAGACTATGTGAGGAGCATTTATATTGGGCGTTGGTCTATAGTCGTTGGGTTGATGTTTCTACTCATAATAACTGGCGTAGCATAGTACAAGACGGGACTAAGCTGCCTAAATTATTGTTTGGCATGATCTTTAAAGTGATGAGCAAAAATGCGACAAAGCAAACCTATGAACAAGGGTTAGGGCGCTTAACCAAAGCGCAAATTTATCAAAAAGCAGATGAAGATTTATGTGCATTGTCTGAATTTTTAGGTCAAAAAAACTATTTTTTTAATGAGTCACCAAGTTTGTTGGATCATGTTGTTTATGCTGTTGTTGCTAATATTGAGCACACCCCTTGGCAAAGTCAGTTAAAACAACAACTTGCAAAGTATCCTAACTTACAAGCGCATAGTGCGCGTATGCTTAAGCAGGTTTTTGGTAAATAAAAATAAGTAAAAGAAAAGTGTAACTACCCAGCAGGTTAGATTTTGATAAATCGTAATTTTTGGCAATTTTTCTCGATTTAATGTTTT